>VSOD01000418.1 GCA_009774655.1 Lachnospiraceae bacterium | reverse complement strand
GTTCGGGTCTTTCTGATGAAAGATGAGGTGACGGTGGGACTGGATACGACGGGCGATTCCCTGCACAAGCGCGGCTACCGGAAACTGACGGCCAAAGCGCCCATAGCGGAGAATCTGGCGGCGGCGCTGATCATGCTGACGCCCTGGCGGGGAGACCGCATCCTGGTGGATCCGTTCTGCGGCAGCGGGACGATTCCCATAGAGGCGGCGATGATGGCGGCTCATATGGCGCCGGGCATGAACCGCAGTTTTACGGCGGAGGACTGGGGGCATATTGTGGACAGAAAGCACTGGTATCGGGCTGTGGACGAAGCGGAGTCGTTGATCGATCTGTCTGTGGAAACCGATATTCAGGGCTATGACATTGATGATGAGATGGTGTCCATTGCCAGAGCCAACGCCAGACTGGCCGGGGTGGAGGAACTGATCCATTTTCAGCGCAGAGGTGTGGAGCAGCTGAGCCATCCGAAGAAATACGGCTTTATCATCACGAATCCGCCTTACGGTGAGCGGCTGGAAGACAAGAAGAATCTGCCGCAGCTTTACGGTACCATCGGGGAGCGTTACCGGATGCTGGACAGCTGGTCCATGTACCTGATCACTTCCTATGAGAAGGCGGAACAGGCCATCGGCCGGAAGGCGGATAAGAACCGGAAGTTGTACAACGGTATGATGAAGACTTATTTCTATCAGTTTGCGGGTCCGAGGCCGGGCAGAAGGAAAGAGTGAGGCAAGAACAGAGGTAGTGACAGGATATGCAGAATGATTTGATGAAAAAAACAACGGTATTATGTTCGCTGTTTGTGGCAGCGGCCATGGGCGTGATGCTCTGGTTCTGTACCAATAAGATCGTGGTGGTGGCGGATGTGGCGCAGGATGAAGTCGTGCAGGCAGCGGAGAGCAGCGGTGCAAAAGGGGCAGCAGGAAGCGCGGCGCAGGACGGGGAACAGCCGTCGGCAGAAGACGGCAACCGGATCGATATTGAGCGTGACAGTGAAAATACGAATTATTTTTGTGTGCCCATACCGCCGTCGGTGCGGGTGGAGAACGTGACGATAGAAAACCACTATATGGACAGGCAGCTGTGGGTGAGCATAGAGCCTGAGAAGATGCAGGACGAAGAGGCCTTTTATGAGCAAAACGGTGTCTACGGCAACTGCGAGAAGGTAGTGGACGGACATTTTGAGGTGGAGAGGAAGCGGATCTGCCTGCAGTTCCAGCTGACAGATGTGTATGAGTATCGCAGCATTTTCGAAGATAATACGCTTTATATAGAGTTTGTACCGCCCAGGGAAGTTTATGAGAAGATCGTGGTGATCGATCCGGCTTACGGCAGGGAGGATACCGGCGCGGTCACAGAGTCGGTGGCGTCGAAGGACATTACGTTGAATGTGGCGAAAGCCCTGAAAGAGAAACTGGATAAGACGGATATCAAGGTTTACTATACCAGGATGGATGACAGCAATCCGGAGGCGGAACGCCGTGTCGGGCTGGCGGAAGCTGCCAGAGCGGATATGCTGATCCGCATCGAGGTGAACAGTGCCGAAAGCAGCAAGCAGTACGGGACGGAAGCCGTCTACAACAGCCGGTTCTTTATTCCGGGATTCGGCAGCGTAGAGCTGGCCGATCTGCTGGAGAGGGAGGTGGTGACTGCCATCAGCGGCAAGGCAAACGGCCTGATAGAGGCGTCTGCGGAAGATACGGTGATCAGTGAAGCTACCGTGCCGGCGGCGGCCATCAAGGTAGGCTATCTGACAAACGGTCAGGAGTCGATCCTGCTGCAGCGGGAGGATTACATTCAACGGATCGCGGAGGGAATTTACCAGACGATCCTGAAAGCCTATGAGGAATAAAATACGATTGGAGAAAGCGGGAAAAGCCATGAAGATTATTTTTGCTACAGGTAACGAAGGAAAAATGCGGGAGATCCGGGAAATCTTACAGGATATGGACGCGGAGATCCTGTCCATGAAGGAAGCAGGGATCGAGATCGACATTGAGGAAAATGGTTCCACCTTTGAAGAGAATGCAGAGATCAAGGCCAGAGCGGTGGCGGCGGCAGTACGGATGACAGCAGGAGAGAATGCAGCAGCGCGGACAGCGACGGAAGTGAGTGCAGCAGTGCGGACAGCGGCGGGAGAGAATGCAGCAGCGCAGACGGTGGCGGGAGCAGCGTATAAGGCGACAGCAGTCCAGGCGGGGGAAATGCCGGATGATATAATTGTGCTGGCGGATGATTCGGGCCTGGAGATTGATGCGCTTCATAAAGAGCCGGGCATCTATTCGGCCAGATATCTGGGGGAGGACACCCCTTATTCTGTAAAAAACAAAAATTTGATTGACAGACTGGAAGGTGTGCCGGATAATAAGAGGACGGCCAGATTCGTGTGCGCCATAGCGGCGGTCCTGCCGGGCGGTGAGTCGATCGTCAGCAGAGGCGTGATAGAAGGCAGGATTGATTATGAAGAGAAGGGAAGCAATGGCTTTGGCTATGACCCGATCTTCTATGTGCCGGAGTTTTGTGCTACTACGGCGCAGCTCAGCGCTGCAGAGAAGAACCGTGTAAGCCACAGGGCAAGGGCGCTGGAGGCGATGAAGGAAGAGCTTAAGAGAAGATTTGATAGTTGGAGCGGTATATGAAAATACTGATTGTGAGCGATACACATAGGAACAATGCGAATTTCCTGAAAGTAGTGGAGAGAACGGCACCGGTCGATATGGTGGTGCACTGCGGAGACGTGGAAGGCAGTGAGTACCTGATTCGCGAGGCGTCGGGCTGTCCGGTCCAGATGGTACAGGGCAACAATGATTTCTTCTCGGATCTGCCCAGGGAGAGTGAGTTTACGATAGGCAGATACAGGGTGTGGCTGACCCACGGGCATAATTACTACATAGCCATGAATAACGAGATCATTAAAGAAGAAGCACGGGCACGGAATGTGGATATCGTGATGTGCGGGCACACGCATAAGCCGGTGGTGGAGATCGATCATGATATCACACTCATCAATCCGGGCAGCATCAGTTATCCCAGACAGGACAACCGCAGGCCCAGTTATGTGATCATGGAGATCGACAGAGAGGGCGAAGCGCATTATACCATTAATTATCTGAGCTGATTCGGTATGTTTTTTTACTGAATGTTTTTTGGCTGAATGTTTTTTGCCAGAATGCTTTTGCTGAGATTTTGCTGAGCTTTTTCATTTTGCTGAGTTTTTGATAAAATCAGTTGACAGGGGCAGGCGGCTGTTATATAATAATTCTTGCGTTGCGACGGAAGCAGTCACAGGAGCATTTTCGGGGTGTGGCTCAGCTTGGCTAGAGCGCCTGGTTTGGGACCAGGAGGTCGCAGGTTCGAATCCTGTCACCCCGACGCAGTTTATGAATATGAGTTATTACGCGGGTGTAGTTCAATGGTAGAACACCAGCCTTCCAAGCTGGATACGTGGGTTCGATTCCCATCACCCGCTTTTTCTTTTTATCCGGAAATAAACGTGGAAGAGGAAGCAATGAAGATACTGAAGAAGAATTTTTTTACGATCCTGATCTGGGGGACTGTGGCCGGCTTCACGGCGCTCTATGTTTCCCTGATCTTTAACCACAATATCTGGACGGACGAGGCGTTTACGCTGCAGCTTCTCAGGGAAAATGTGAAGGGCATCATAGACGGGACGGCGCGGGACGTGCATCCGCCTCTCTATTATCTGTATGCCAAAATATTCACGGTCATTTTCGGTGACGCGCTGCTGGTGCAGAAGGTGGCGGCGATTCTGCCGATGACGGCGACGCTGGTGCTGGGGGCGACTCTGATCCGCAGGGAGTTCGGGGACAGGGCGGCGGTCCTGTTTCTTTTTTTTCTGGCC
>VSOD01000417.1 GCA_009774655.1 Lachnospiraceae bacterium | reverse complement strand
GCATAGCTGGCGCTGTAGGCGTCGTGGGTGACCATGAGAATGGTAGCGTGCATGGCCCGGTTCATCTGCGTCATGAGCTCCAGCAGATTTTTGGCCGCCTAGGAATCCAGAGCGCCGGTGGGGTCGTCAGCCAGCAGCAGGGACTGTCCCGCCACCATGGCGCGGGCGCAGGCGGCGCGCTGCTTCTGCCCGCCGGATACCTGATAGGGGAATTTGGGCAGAATATCGGCGATGCCCAGCTTCTGCGCCACATCCTGCACCTGCTTCTGTACGGCCGCCGGCTCCGTGTGTGTCAAAGAGAGAGCCAGACCGATGTTTTCTTCAATGGTCAGCGTATCGAGGAGGTTGAAGTCCTGAAATACGAACCCCAGCTTCTCGCGTCTGAAACGGGCCAGCTCGGCGGAAGAAAGAGCAGAGACGTCGATGCCGTCCAGACAGATCCGTCCGGCGCTGATTGTGTCGATGGTGGAGATGCAGTTGAGCAGCGTCGTCTTACCGCTGCCGGACGCTCCCATTATGGCGATAAACTCACCGTCCTCCACGCGGAAACTGATTCTGCGCAGCGCCTTGGTGACGCCTGTGCCATTTCCGTAATATTTTTCGATATTTTCTACCTGCAGCATGTGCTACCTCCTGTTCTGTCTGTAGTGTTCCGACTTCTTCTTTTCGTCCGCCCCGGTTGTTTAAGGGAATCCGATATCGTCCGTCGTTATATCCAGTATAGAGAAACAGAAAGAAGAAAGGTATCGAATCAGTATGGATTTGTCTTACAATTATGTAAGGTTTCTGCGGTGTGTCTTGCCGGAAAAGTGAGGGTCAGGGAAGTGCCTTTCTGTTCTTCGGAAGAGATCTGCAGGTCGATTTCCAGCAAAGTTGCCAGTCTGCGGCACAGATAGAGTCCCATACCGGTGGAACCGCCCCGCAGCCGTCCGTTGCTGCCGGTAAATCCGCGGTCAAATACGCGGGACAGTTCATGGGACGGAATGCCGATGCCGTTATCCGAGACGGTCAGCTGTATCCGGCGGCCGCAGGGCATGGCTGCCAGGCGGATGGAAGATGACACAGCCTCTGTCTCTTCCGGCGTGTTTGGCGACTCATCCTCCTGCGGGGAAGGGATTTTGCGATAGCGGGATGCGTTCTGCAGTAATTGTCCGAGAAGGAATACGGCCCATTTCCTGTCGGTATAGACCGTAAAGTCCAGATCGCCGGTCTCGACCTTCATATGATTCTGAATGAGCAGCGTCCGGTGATTCCCCACAGCCTGGGATACGATGTCGGCCAGATCAGTCTGGCGGATGATACAGTCCCGCTCGGGGCTTTCGGCCCGCGCGTAGTAAAGAACGCGTTCCACATGAGCCTCAATCTGTGCCAGTTCCGCGGAAAATTTGCGGCGGTTGTCGGAATCCATATGCCGGCAGGTAAGTCTGGCGGCAGTGATTGGTGTCTTGATCTCATGTACCCAGCTTTCGATATACTCCCGGTACTCCTGCATGGAAGCCTGGGCATCCGAGACGGCGCCGATCATCGCCCTGCCGGAGCAGCGCATCAGTTCAAAAAGCTTCTGTTCATAGACGGTACGGGGCGGCGGTGCACACTCGAAGAACAGGTATTTTTGATCCAGTCCCTGCATCAGCGCATTTAATTCCGATAACCGGCGATGGCATTTCAGATATTCGGCGGCCTGTGTGGTAATAAAAATAAGAAGCAAAAAGAGCAGCAGGAGGACGATCACGCCGGAAGAGGTGCCGGTCGCCAGCAGAAAGAGCGCAGCGGCAACGGTACAACAAAGCTGTCCGGTGATCTTCCCCAGCCTGTCGGATAGAAATTCGCGTATGGTCATAGCTGATACCCCATTCCCCGCCTTGTGCGGATACAGTCCGGCATTCCCAGATCTTTTAGTTTGGTGCGCAGCCTGGTGATGTTTACGCTCAAGGTGTTGTCGTCAATATAGATCTGATTTTCCCACAACACATCGATCAGATCGGCGCGGGAGACGATCTCACCGGCATGCGCCATCAGATGGGCAAGGATCTTTAACTCGTTACGGGTAAGCTCCTCGCAGCGTCCATTCAGGGAGACCGTGCCTCTGGTCAGGCTTACCTGCAGGCCGTTTACCGCAAGCACGTCGGCATCCGGTACGCCGGCGCTGCGGCGGAGCACGGCTTTGATGCGGGCCAGAAGAACGGGCACGTCATAGGGCTTGGTGATATAGTCGTCGCTGCCCAGGCTTAAGCCGCGGAATTCGTCCGCGGAGGAATCCCTGCTGGTGACAATGATGATAGGAAGGGCGGAACTTTTCCGAATCCGGGAGCAGAGCGTGAGCCCGTCCTGGCCCGGCAGCCCCAGGTCGAGAAGGAGCAGGTCAGGGGCACAGTCCCGGATCTGTTCCGGTATATCGGTAAAATCGGTGACGGAGACGACCCCGTACCCTTCGTTTTCCAGAAGGAGAGAAAGTTCCTCCCGGATCAGCGGATCGTCTTCAATGATCATGATTTTCTGCATGGCAAACCTCCGTCGGTATCCGTCCCGCAGGATTTTTGCCTGTGTGGAAATGGATGCCGTTAACTATAGGTATACCATTTTGGCACGGGAAAAGCAAGAAAGGGCAGGCTTTAAACCATAGCGGACTGTAACGATTGAGTGATGGCCGTTATCGGCAGTTGACAGATATTGTGCAAATGCATATAGTTAATATGGAAGACAAAAAACATTAAATTAACTTAAAGGAGCTGCTATGGCCAAAGGTGTGACATTAACAGATATTGCAGAGCGGGTAGGGGTCAGTAATGTGGCGGTTCACAAGGCGCTGACGGATAAACCGGGGGTAAACGCGGAGCTGCGCAGCAAGATCAAAGCATTAGCGAAAGAGATGGGGTATACGGGCACAGCTTCCGCGGCAGGGAAGACGAAAGCAGGGGAGAAGACCGGCAATATCGGTGTGGTCATTCCCGAACAGTATTATGGACTCACTTCTTCGTTCTATGGAAGATTATATGAGGAAGTCGTGAAGACGCTGTATAGGAACGGGCATTTCGGGATCATGGAACTGCTTTCGACGCAGGATGAGAACAGCGTCACCATGCCGAGGGTCATGCAGGAACAGAAAGTGGACGGCGTGATCTTCCTTGGGCCGGCAGACAGAAGATATATAGAAGCCATGGCATCTCAGATGCAGTTCCCGGTATTGTTTCTGGATAATTATATTCCTACGGTCACGTCGGATACGGTCATTTCAGACGGATATTACGGGGCGTATGTTATGACAGACTATCTGGTCGGCCAGGGGCACAGAAGGATCGGATTTGTCGGAGATGTGGATGCATCCAGCAGCATTGCGGATCGTTACTGGGGATATCGCAAGGCGCTGCGCGACAGGGGCATTGTTTTTGAAGAGACATGGGAGATCGTGGACCGCAATAAACAAGACGGTGTGTTTAAGACAATCGTGGAGGATAACAACGGAATGGACGCCTATGTCTGTAACTGTGACTTTATTGCAGACATTGTGATCCAGAATCTGGAGGCGAAGGGGTATCGGGTTCCGGAGGATGTATCCGTGGTGGGGATCGACGATTTCCTTCCGGCAGGGATTGATAATACCAGGATAACCACTTATAAAGTTGATATAGAAAGGATGGCGGAAGCGTGTGTGGAATCGCTGCTCAAGAAGATCAACGGTGAGAAATATGTGAAGGGGATTCAGGTCATATCCGGAGAAATTGTCTGCAAGAGATCTGTTGCCAGACGGATGTGAGGAAGGAAAGCGCTGCCGGAATGATATGGTGTTGCAGGAAGAATGGTGTTGTGAAGCATCATTCTTTTTTTGCTTTATAGGAAATTCCGAGTTTTGGAAACACAAAAAAGAACAGAAGTTTGCCGAACATATGTTTGATA
>VSOD01000416.1 GCA_009774655.1 Lachnospiraceae bacterium | reverse complement strand
CTATAATAATGTAATATATTTATACAAAACGACGAAAGATTTCGAGGCAGAAAAAAGAATCATCGGAATAATAACAAAACAAGGAGGAAGCACAACATGAAGAAATTCGAGTATGTAATCAAAGATGAGGTAGGAATCCATGCAAGACCGGCGGGCCTTCTGGTGAAGGAAGCGAAGAAATACCAGAGTAAGGTTTCCATTACAAAGGACGGCAAGTCAGCAGAGGCGACGAAGCTGATGGCGCTGATGGGACTTGGCGTAAAGTGCGGTGAGAATGTGGAAGTGTCCGTGGAAGGTGCGGATGAGGATACGGCATTTGAAGGAATCAAGGCATTTTTCGAGGCAAATCTCTAAGAAGAGGTAAGGTAAAAGCATTTTCAGAGTGCGAAGCGTCACAAATTCTGTTGATCGCAGAGCAGTATCTGAAATTTTGCTCGCGGCCTCAGCGTAAAATGCTCCGCTATGGAGGTAAAGATGAATATGGAGGAGACAGGGGAATATGGTGAAATTATCCGGAAAAGCGGTTTATAAGGGGGTTATTATCGGTCCGGTGGCGGTCTTGAAGAAAGATGACCAACAGGTAAAGCGGACCAAGATCACGGACGTGGATGCAGAGCTTGCCCGTCTTGAGCAGGCGGGGACGCAGGCACAGGAGCAGCTGCAGAAGCTGTATGATAAGGCGGTCAGGGAAGTGGGCGAAGCCAGTGCGGCCATTTTTGAAGTGCACCAGATGATGCTGGAGGATGACGATTATCTGGACGCGATCCATAATATGATTCAGACGGAGATGGTCAATGCCGAGTATGCGGTGGCGGTCACGGGAGACAACTTTTCGGAGATGTTTGCCAATATGGATGATGAATATATGAAAGCCAGAGCGGCGGATGTGAAAGATATCTCCAACCGTCTCGTCAGAAATCTTATGGGACAGGAGGATGTGGATCTGGCATCCATGGAGCCTTCCATCATTGTGGCGGACGATTTAAGCCCCAGTGAGACGGTGCAGATGGATAAGTCGAAGATTCTTGCCTTTGTGACGGTGCACGGTTCTACCAATTCCCACACCGCGATACTGGCCAGGATGATGAACATTCCGGCGCTGATCGGCGTACCCATGAATCTGGAGGAGATTCACACGGGCATGAAGGCCGTGGTGGACGGTTTCAAGGGAGAAGTGATCTTCGAGCCTTCCGGGGAGATCTGTGCTGAGGTGGAGGAGAAGATCCGCGAAGAACAGGAGAAGTTGAAACTTTTACAGACCCTGAAGGGCAAAGAGAATGTCACGCCTTCCGGGCAGAAGATCAATATTTATGCCAATATCGGCAGTGTTTCCGATGTGGGCTATGTACTGGAGAATGATGCGGGCGGCATCGGCCTTTTCCGCAGTGAGTTCTTGTATCTGGGACGTGACGATTTCCCCACAGAGGAAGAACAGTTTCAGGCTTACAGGCAGGTGGTTCAGACCATGGCGGGCAAGAAGGTCATCATCCGCACGTTGGACATCGGTGCCGATAAGCAGGTTGACTATTTCAATCTGGGCAAAGAGGATAACCCGGCCCTTGGATACCGGGCGATCCGCATCTGCTTAAAGCAGCCGGATATTTTCAAGACACAGCTGCGGGCGCTGCTTCGTGCGGCGGTTTACGGCAACCTTTCCATCATGTATCCGATGATCATTTCCGTGGACGAGGTGAAGCGGATCTACGAGATCGTGGATGAGGTGAAGGCGGAACTGGACGAGACGCAGATTCCCTACAAGGTGCCTGAGCAGGGCATTATGATCGAGACGCCGGCAGCGGTGATGGTCAGCGAGGAACTGGCGCAGATCGTGGACTTTTTCAGTATCGGTACCAACGACCTGACCCAGTACACACTGGCGCTTGACAGGCAGAATGCGAAATTGGATGACTTTTATGATCCTCACCATCCGGCGGTGCTGCGGATGATCAAACTGGTGACGGATAATGCCCATAAGTACGGCAAGTGGTCCGGCATCTGCGGTGAGCTGGGCGCGGATCTGGAGCTGACGGAAGAATTCCTGCGGATGGGTCTGGACGAACTGTCTGTGGCTCCTTCCATGGTGCTGCGGGTGAGGAAAGCGGTCCGGGAAGCGAATGTGTAGAAACCCGATCGTAACAGGGATACAAATTCCATCCATATTCTGGTGATAGAGAGGTGAATGCAGAGAAACACCGGAGCTGGAGAAAGATTCCGGGTATGAAGCGTGGGCGGATGTCTGCAAGGGATATTGACGGAGGGCGTGAAGAGAAGCGGATTTGTCTGACGACAGGCCGGGGAACCGGAAGGTAGTCCGGAAAGGATGGTGGCGGCGGTAATGGCGGAGCAGGAGTATTTTAAAAGTGCATTGTCCGATTTTACCTATGAGGCTGCCAGCGGTGGAGCGATTCGTCATCTGGCGGACCTGGGCTATACGGTGAAGCAGATCAGCGGGCAGCTGTCTTTTCCCACGCCCTTTGCGAGGGTGCAGAAGACGGTCTGGCAGCGGCTGCTCGACACGGGTGTTCTGCTTATGGAGGAGCCGGGAAGCGGGCAGGGGTTAAACCGGGGGAAAGCCGGGTATACCATGGAGCGTGACAAATACGGCAGAACCAGTTTCCGACTGGTGGCGTCGAAGGAGGGCGGGACGAAAGCCGGTGGAGAGAAGGACAATGTGATCTGCTGGAAGGAACGAAGATTCGGGGACAGCGGAAATGTCGCTGTCAGCGGGCAAAAGCAGCAGTTTATCGGAAGAAAAGACAGAGGCGACAGAACGGACAGTCGTCAGAAGAGAACTTTGTCCACCAGTGGAAAAGCGGGTGTGACGGATGGGGAGCGGGGCAGGAGACTGGCCGTGTATCTGGCGGATAAATGCAGGGAAAACGGTGGAGAAGCGTATATTTCCTGTCGGTTTGGAGAACTGTGCAGCAGGGATCGGGCAGCGTATGAGAAGATGCTGGCGGTTTTGAACGAACGCCAGCAGGAGTATGTAAGCGGGCTTCCCTGGGCCGGGGCGGTGTGCTATCACAGGCTGGATCAGCGGATGCAGGAGATCGCAGTCAGACTCTACAATGCCGGAATGCTGCAGGAGACATGCTATTTTATGCAGACGGAAGAGAGGGTGGCGCTTTTCTGAAAGAGAGCGCACATGAATTCGGAAAATCAATCGGGAGCAGTTCGCAGCAATTCCTCAGCCATTTCCCGCATGTGCCGTTCCATGGCGGCACGGGCGCCTTTGGCGTTATGTGCCTTCGCGGCGTCAAGGATCGCTTTATGATATTTCAGTCCGGAGGCGTTTCCTCTCTGGTGCACGATGGCCTTCATAACCCGGGAGAGATTCGAGCATATCATCCGGTAAGCGGCTTCGAGCGTCTGATTGCCGCAGCAGGAAGCCAGGGTAGTATGAAAAGACACATCCGCGGCGGCAAAGGTTGCTTCGTCCTGGGAGGCCAGAACCATGGCGTCATAGTTCTGGCTCAGCAGGTTCAGTTCCTCTTCGGTCATACGGGAGACGGCCAGCTCGCACAGGGGGCCTTCCATGACGCAGCGGAATTCCAGCAGTTCGCGGAATTCCTGCTCTGTCAGGCTGCCCGGGATGTTCATGCGGGACATGGCATCGCTGAGCGAATATTTGCGTACATAACTTCCGTCGCCGACGCGCGTCTCGATCAGGCCTTCGCCGGCCAGCTTCTGGAGCGCATTGCGCACGGTCACGCGGCTGGTGCCGAATATTTCACACAGCTGTAATTCTCCCGGCAGACGTTCTTCCGGCTTCCAGATGCCTTTCTCTATATTTTCTTTCATCTGCGCGATCACCTGATCGCTCATGCTGCTTCGCGTTACCGGATGTAATCCCATAGTTGTAATGCTCCTCCTGTGGTAGCGTATTATCGCTTTTTCATATAC
>VSOD01000415.1 GCA_009774655.1 Lachnospiraceae bacterium | reverse complement strand
TCCTTGTCCTTCCCTATTTTTTCATATAGCATCGCCTTACAATATAACTCATCATAAAAAGGTGTTCCTATTGCACCGGCTCTGTCAAAATATTGGATTGCCTCATCATATTTTTCAAGTTTCCCACAAACTTCTCCGCCATGGATATATAACTCCCAGGCATCCGGAAATTTTTCTACGGCCTTTAAAAAACATTTGTAAGCTTCCTCTATTTTATCCGCATAAATATACGCCACAATCAATAAATCCATTTCCTTGGGGTTCTCCGGATCTGATTCTGCTCTTGCTTTTTGCTGGCGGACAGCTTCCTCCCCTTTCCCCACCGCAAAAAGGAAAGAAATACGGCAGGCACAGGCTCTATAGAATGAATTTTCATCAAAGTCGGAACCTTCTTTCAAAATAGTATCATACCACTCCATCGCCGTATCTTTACAATATTCGAACATCCACTGATGAATGATGGCATAATTCCATTTATCTTCCATGGAAAGTATACCGTCATGCATAAGCTTTTTATACTCCAAAAGACAATGCATAAAATCTTCCGGTTTCCGTGTCTTTTCATAAACAGCGGTCAGACGTTGTGCATAGTTACTGTATGCAACGGAATTCTTTTTGTAAAAATCATCTACAATTACTCCATAGAGCCTTGCCAAAACAGGAAGAGTCAACGCATCATTCCTGCAAGAGCCGGAAACAGAAATTTGTTATGTCGTTTACTATAAGTATTCGATGCAGCATGAGTACCACCAGTTTCTAATGTCGTTAACTATGTATCAACTATATCAATATTAAGCTGGATGCTTCCTCACATCATTCTGCAGAAGCCTGTAGAGCGCTGCCGCTGTCGGCACACCCAGCAGCATACCGCCGATACCCATCACACCGCCGCCGACCGTCACTGCCGCCAGCACCCAGATGCCCGGCAGGCCGATGGAGGAACCGACTACCTTCGGATAGATCAGGTTGCCTTCCAGCTGCTGCAGGACTACCAGAAATACGATAAAGATAATCGCCTTGACAGGGGAGACCGTAACGATCATAACTGCTCCCACCACGGCTCCGATATAAGCGCCCGCCACCGGGATCAGCGCCGTAAATCCGATCAGACAGCCGATCATCGCCGCATAGGGCAGACGCAGCAAAAACATTCCGGCCATACAGAGCACACCCAAAACCACTGCCTCCGTACACTGCCCCACGATAAAGCTGTGAAAACAGCCGTCAAAGACATGCAGCACATAAAATATCTTATCTACCAGTTTCGCAGGCAGATATTTCCGAAACAGCAGGGTCATCTGTCCGCCGATCTTCTCTTTCCCCGCCAGCAGGTACAGTGCAAAAATAAAACCGACCACCACCGTGACCGTCGTAGAGAAGACGGATGATACGATCCCGGCCGCCACGCCCATCGCGCCGCCGAGGCCGCTCCACACGAACGAAGACAGCTTCGTCACCCACTCCTGCCAGTCTCCCATGCTGTCCATCGCCAGCAGGCTGTTCTCACCTTCCAGATACGAACTGATCTGTAGATTATCCTCCAGCCACTGCATGGTATCCTGCAGAACGCCCGGCAGTTCCCGGAACAGAAGCTGCATACAGCTGAGCAGCTCCGGCACGATCATCCGAACCACCAGAAAGACGATACACACCAGGCTGACCAGCGCAAGTACCAGACTGACCGGCCTGCACAGCTTCTGCGGAAAAACAATTCTCACGCCTTTTTTCTTCTGCTGACGCTTCTGGTCCTTCTGCACTCCCTGCGTATCCCGGCACAGCTTCTGCAAATATTTCTCAATAAAAGTCATCGGAATATTGACCGTATAAGCAATGACACACCCCAAAAACAAAGGCACGGCAGCTCCCAGCGCAATCCCCGCAACGCTGACAAAATCCGTCCAGTAATGGATCATCAGAAAAAGGATGATCACCGTAACACCGGCCCGCAGGCAGCTTTTCCATTTTAATTCCATAATATGCCATGCCTCCTTCTTAGCATTTCTCTCCATGCAGCATCGCCCGCAGACAATCTCCCATTCTATCAGCTGTTAATTGACAGACGCTGAAAAGTGTTCGATCTCCTGTTCCAGCGTGCCGCTCACACCGCGGCATACGTTAACCGCATTCTGCACCTCATTCATCTTTTCCACAAGACTGGACGCATTCCCGGCGGAGATATCCACGGCAGTGGAGCCCTCGCCCACAGCATTGGTGATACAGTCGACAGAATCGATGATCTCCGCCATGCTGTCATTAAGCCCCTTCGAGCTGGTTGAGAAATTATGCAGAATAGTGTAAAACTCTTCCATGTTCGTCACATATTCGTCCATCGCCGCTACAAACTGGTCATAGTCCTTAAGAACATATTTGTTGATATATTCCAGCACCTCGGAAGTATTATCCGCCATTTCATGCACGGTGTCGATCACTTCCTGATTGATATGCTGAATATTCTTGGCCGTCTCCTGACTGTTGTTGGCCAGAGAATTGATCTCACCCGCCACAACAGCAAATCCCCGGCCCGCTTCCCCGGCTCTTGCCGCTTCAATCGAAGCATTCAGGGATAAAAGCGTAGTCTCGTTGGCAATATTCATTATAGTTTCCGACAGCGTATTGATCTTGGAAACCTTTTCGCTGTTCTTGATGGAACGATTCAAAAGCTCGGAGATCTCGCCCACTTTCTGTACCGTGAAGCTCTTCACCTCAACAATATGCTTCTTCATCTCCCGCGCCTCTTCGGACACCTCGACAGCCTTACGCGATCCTTGGTCTGCTTCCTGCCAGAGAACGTCCACCTGCTCCTTAACGCCGCCGATCGTATTCTGAATGTCCTCAGAAGTATTGGCAACCGCCTCCATATTGGCCGACAACTCCTCCATGGCAGCGGAAGATTCCGTAATATTGGTGTTGGCGGTATCTACCATGCTGACGATCTGGTCGTTGGAATCAGCCAGTGCTTTGGCACTCACTGACACCTTGTCTATGATATTCTGCAGTGTCGCCAGAAAATCATTCATACCGCCGACCAGAATCGAAAGCTCACTCCTTGTTCTGGTCGTGATCCGCGCCTGCAGATTGCCGTTGTTCCTGTTGATATCATCAATCATATGCTGCAGTTCCAGCGAAGATTTCCTGATCGGGCTGATCACATTGCGCTGGAACAATACCTGATTGATACCAATGACTACGATCATCAGAATCGCACCCAGTATACTGGTTCGGATAGTGCGGTCATACATATCCCGCTGCTCCTGCCGCAGGGAAGCTACAGCCTGTTCAAAATAAGCATTCGCCAGTTCCAGATTGCTGTCAAACTTTTCATCCTCCGCTTCCAGAGCATCGATCTCGGCAATGACATCCTCCGTGCTTTTACCGGACGAAGACAGCAGCGCGTTCTTTGCATTTTCCGTATATGCCCTCAGTCCGCTTTCCATCTCCGCAATATTTACCTCGCTGCCGTCTTCCAGGTAATCGTCCACCTGATCGATGTCCGTAAGCAGCTGATTATAACGTTTGTCAATATTTTCCATCAGATGTTCATGCTCTTCCGCGTCATTCGTCGCCAGATAAGCATATATGTACCGCTGAATCTTCTCATAATCCTTCTTCATGTCACCTCTGAGCACCATCGCAGAAAGGTATACATCACTGATCTTGTTACACTTTTCAATAGTGCCTCGAAAATCGGTTATACTGTTACCGAAATAAATTCCAAACACCACAATCAGTGCCAGGTTCATTAAGCTTAATTGCGTTGTGATACGGCTCCAAAAGGAAACCCTGGGTGCCTTTTTGTCCATCGTTAGAATTCCTCCAATTTTATTCCCGAGCGGTCTCGGAAACTCTTTAAAGCCCATATTTCCGCTCTTTTTCTGTTCCTCTCTTTTATTTCATCCTCCATAT
>VSOD01000414.1 GCA_009774655.1 Lachnospiraceae bacterium | reverse complement strand
AACAGCAGGATGAGTCTGGAACTTACTGGGGTTCATGGGCTTCTTAAACGACACAAACTTTTTACTCACAAGTAAATTATATCCTAAGATTTAATTTTTTCAATCACCTTTCAAACCACATCGCCCCCGTCCTGCATTTCCTGGAACTCAAAATAAACCCTTGCCGACTTCCCCTTTTCCACCGACACCGGGTGCTTGCTGTCCCCTGCCGCCGTGTACTGGAAAAAGCCGTCCTTCTTCGTGGCCACGCCGTTTCTAAGGCACTGAAGGCTGGATGCCAGGAGCGAGAACTCATCCCCGGCTTTTGCCGCCGAGAGGAACTTCGCCTTATGCGACCCTGCCCCCAAAGACAGCTCTATGCTGCCCGCCGCCATGTCCTGCACCGGGTACACTTTGACGTCCAGACCCGCCGAGGTCTGCCCCAGGTTGAACGCCACTAGCGTTGCGCTGGAGCGCACCAGACCGTTATAAAACCTCGGCGGCACGATCTCCCCATTTTCACGGTACTTTTCCATCACCGTTTCCGTGTGGATCACATATCCCGTCAGCCGGTCGCCCTCCTGCGCCATGAGGTCGGTGAACCAGATCCGGCCGGTGCAGTCCGAGACCAGCGGCTTCACGGTCACCGCCACCACCCGCATATCCTTCTTGCATTCCAGCGTTTCCGCAAACCGTGTGAATTCTGCCATAACCCTGCCCCCTATCCGTCAAGCGTCCACTGTATCTCGCTCACATGGCCCACCCATCCTGTTGCGATGGAGCCGCCCTGCAGGAGCATATCCGTGATGTAAAACTCCCCCGTGCAGTCCGTCACACACACCCGCACGGTGATGGATTTGAGCCGCTCATAGCCCCTGGG
Source organism: Lachnospiraceae bacterium (assembly GCA_009774655.1). Taxonomy (GTDB): domain Bacteria; phylum Bacillota; class Clostridia; order Lachnospirales; family Lachnospiraceae; genus UBA3282. The sequence continues at coordinate 3,049 of VSOD01000414.1, read as the reverse complement.
CGACACGTCCTGCGCCGCCTGCGTGAAAAATGCCATATGCATCCTTCCGTCACAATAAATCTATGAAGCGGGTTTCCGTGGTTCCGTCCTCATATTCAAAGGTCACTTCAATGCCCACCTGTCCGCCTGCCCATTTTTTCAGATTCTCCGAGGCGATCTGCGCCGAAAAGGTATAGCTGCTCCGGCTTGCCGGGTACACCGTCTGCGCGAGGCTCTTTGTCATGCCCGCCGCGCCCACGCATTTGAAGGACGCCGTGCCGGACACCCCGTTTTCCGCATCCACCTCAAAGCCGGAATTCAGCCAGTAAATCATGCCGCTGTCGGCGCGAGAATTCCGCAGGTGGTTGAACGGCACCATGTCCTTCACCTCCTGCCGGTCGATGACATCCGTACTGGAAAGCACATCCGCCGCCTTATCCCACTGCGCCGAGGAATCGCCCAAATCTCACGGCCTCAATTGATTTTACCAAGTATCAATATATCTGACGCTCATATTTAACTTTTCTTCATGATCTTTCAAGTCCCATTTAAATTTCGCTTAATCTAGACATTCCCTCCTCGGTCACACAACAAATAGAATTGTGCCTATATTTTTAAACCTAACGACTTGTAACCATAGTTTCATTCTAGTAGCCCTCCTAAATTACGATAAACGCCTTGTTTACCATATCCGTCATCACACTGTCCAATTCCTCAATCAAAATCCTCCGACAGTCCTCGCTTCCAAAGAAGTCTTGGAATGAATATTGCAGCTTTCTCATTGCTCCATCATATCCCAGTGTCCCATTGTAGATAGCGGTCAGTTTCTGCTTCAACTCAGGATTACCATAAGACATATCATAAGAAACGCGGTCTACCACAAATGCAAACCTAACCGGGTTCATAAAATAGTCCACATAGAACTCATAGAGTCGTTGGAGAGCAATATTTCTGTCACCCAATGCTGGATTCATCCCAGCCTCAATGTTGTCGTTTTTCGTTAAGGACTCCACCGCTTTTATCAGTTCGTCATCAGAAAGGTTGTCCGCCGTAAAGGTCACTGCACAATTATCATGCAGAGTTTTGAAAGACTTAATGTAAGCTGTAAACATCCGTTTAATCAACCCCTTCATATTGATTGAAAAATTTCCATACACAGATGCCCTCGTTGTATGCCCCAACCCAACCATGAGATTATTCCAATAGCAATAAACGCTGCGGCCATGTAGACGAGGTGTCTTATCTGTAATGACATAACCATTGACCGTGCTAACATCCTCACTGAGTGCATACTGCATCTCATCAATTATTGTACTGATTTTCATAGAATCCACGGACACTTGAACCGCTGGCATATCAGGCTCCAAAGCAGTAACAAATAACGGATCTGTTACCCCTTTTGGAAGTGTACTCTTAAGCGTCTTCATAGAAAAATCCACAATCTTCTCAAAAAGTCCCTCTGGCTCAAAATTGCGTCTAAGTGATTCATCCGTAAGGGCCTTTAAAATGTAGCTGTCTTTGAGATACCTCATTGAGAGCCAGCCAACTTCTTCCTTTGGTATCATATCAGAATATTTGTCCATCATAGCCTTTATATCTTCGATAACGGCATTGATGTTATTATCATAGGTCGTTTGGTCGATATACAGACCTCCCTCGTTCTTCTTATTGATAAGATTCTCCACAATACGGTCAGCCTTTGTAAACAGTAGATAAACCAAGGTGTCCATATTGCTCTTTTTCTTAAGTTCCTCTCTTTTCTCCCTCAATACCTTACAACACTCGGTCAGTGTATCATCCCTTTCCTCTAGGCTCATAAGGAAAAGAATCGTATCCGCCTTACAATTCAATGCGATTTCAAGTGCATCACTTACATCCTTAGCCTCTATCCCTTTCTGCGTCATTCCCATTGTATCCCGTATACAAAATCTAAACGGTAAACCTTCATACTTCTCCTGCGCCATCTCTATCAGTTCTCCCCTTGGTCGACTTGCTACTGAAATATGGTCGATAAGCAGGCTGTACGGTGCATTTGGGTCAAATAATACGGACAGTATCTTCTTGCCGTCATCTCCACCGTCCAAGGAATACTGTATTATGTTTTCAGAAAAAAGCTCATCACCTATGGAATCACACAGACGCTCTTCGATGACAAGTCCAATATTATCAAGCCATCTAATATAGTGCTCCTTTATCTCCTCCGGCATCTCCTCGAACATCTCTTCAAAAATAAATTCCCGGACTTCAGCAAGCTTCACTTTCTTGCTCTTCAACTCATCACGCCGTTTTCTCACCCTTGTTCTGAAATCATTATCTACCATATAGTCTAAAATCAGCACAAGGGATTCTTTCAATTCCTCCATAGACAGTTCGTCCTTAATCTGACCAAGATGGTACATAGATCCCTCCGGCTCAATTATCTGCTCGAACTTATCATCAAATGCGTCCATCGTTTCCTCGGTATCACAGTCGTTCTTCCCAAATAAATCCATAAGAACAGACAAAACTGTCATATGTACCTCCTTGGAGGCATAGTCTTTCTTTACAATTTTGATAGCAAAGCTACCTTCATCTTCGATACGCTCGTCAAAAATAAACTCGCAAGGGATAATGGTAGTCTGACTCTTTTCTCCTATTCCAATTTTCATAAATGGAATCAGTCTGTGATTTAATAGGAGATAGATCAGTGTACTCTTCCCCGATCCAGAAGGCGCCACCACAACTAACTGTGGTGCTGAGTTTCCACGCTTTAATGCAGAAATTGCTGTGATTTTGTTTTTATTAATTTGATAATACTTCATAGTCTTTCCTCTCTTTACTTTGATTGGCTTTAATTTATAGTTTCGATTCACAGTCATCCGTCCATAAAAAATACCCCCTTGTCTTGTTAGTTTCAGAAACTATCCGACAAGAGGATATTAAAAAACTGTGCGTATGCACAGCAAATCCCACTTCTGTTTGCTGATACATCATCCTGCGCTATTCGCATGAATCCATGTTCAACACTGATTATCAACTCATCACCCCAATGGAATGCATCTTGTCGGTCAGCTTCTATACATTATAAATA
>VSOD01000413.1 GCA_009774655.1 Lachnospiraceae bacterium | reverse complement strand
GCACACGCCGGCAGGAGAACCGATCGCTTATCCGCAGGCGGGAGAGGTTGTTATCTGTAATAAGCTGTCGGAGCGTTACCGGATCAGGGCAGGTGACACCATCACCCTGTTTAACGAAGACAGAGAGGAGCTGCAGGCGGTAGTATCGGGAGTCTGTGAGAACTATATCTACAATTATGTCTATGTGAACGAAGAGACTTACAGGAAGGCCACGGGTGAGACCGGGTATCAGAGTGCCTATGTCAATCTGCCGGAGGAGGCGGATGTCTATGTCGTGGGGGCGTCTTTGATGAAGGCGGAGCATGTGACGGCTGTAGCCGTCAACCGGGATATGCTGCTGCGGGTTTCGCGGATGATGACGAGCATGAATTATATCGTGTTTGTGATCATTGCCTGTGCGGGTGCGCTTGCTTTTATCGTGCTTTATAATCTGAATAATATCAACATCACGGAGCGGATCAGGGAGATCGCCACGATCAAGGTGCTGGGATTCTACAAAAAGGAGACGGCCACCTATGTATTCCGTGAGAATACAGTCCTTACGGGGATCGGCTGTGCTGTCGGGCTGGTGCTGGGACGGCTGCTGCACATTTATGTGATGCACGAGGTGGATATTGATATGATGTCCTTTGATGTGCATGTGGAACCGGTCAGCTATCTGCTGAGCATCCTGTTGACCTTTGTCTTTACCTGGCTGATCAACCGCATCATGTCCGGAAAGCTCGACAAGATCAATATGGCGGAATCGTTAAAGTCGGTGGATTAGCGGTGCGGATGAACCGACAGCGGACGACGGACAGTGCGGGCAGCATTGTATGAGAAGCATTTTTGCATGGATTGGATAGAAAAGAGGCATACCGCAGACGCCTCCCGGAACGGAATATCCCCGGGAGGCGTCTGCGGTTTGTATGTCGTAACAATCCTATTGATTGATGTATTTCAGGTAGTCGAGATATCGTAAAAGATCTTTGCGGTTGTCTGAGTTTAGTTTCTGGATATCATACAGGACGTCGTGCAGCGTGATGTTGTTCAGATATGCGTTTCTCAGATTGGGACTGCCAAGATAGTTGGAACCTGCGCTTAAAAGATAGTCGGTGCTCACTTTGTAGTAATCGGACAGCTTGATCACGACCCAGATGGGAATGCCGCGGTTGCCGTTCTCGTAGTTGGAGTAGCTCTGCTGTTCGATCCCCAGATAGCTGGCAACAGTTTCCTGCTTCAGATCGTGATCTTCGCGCAGTTCCCGCAGTATTTCACGAAGTTCTTTCATATGATATCCTCCCTTTTATCCATAAAATATTGTTAAAAATATTATTACACAACAAAAAGTTGTTAATCAGAAAAACCTTCAAAATGAATTAAAACAGCTTATTTTACAACGAAATGTTGTGAGGAGACAGGCAAATAGCAGAGTTTATTCAGAGTGACCCAGAAAACGGATGAACCGCAGAAGTTCCTTGCGTGCGTCATCATCCAGCCCCTGGATGTCGTACATGATGTCGTGCAGGGTAGTTTCGTCTAGATAAGTACTGCTTAAGTTTGTGTTGCCAAGATAACCGCTGTTTGAGTTCAGAAGATAATCGGTGCTGACTTTATAGAAGCGGGCCAGCGCTACCACTGTATTAGTAGGTATCTCACGAACGCCGTTTTCGTAATTGGAATAGGTCTGCTGAGAGACGCCGAGGTAGGCGGCGACTTCACGCTGCGTCAGATCGTGGTCTTCCCGCAGATCGCGGATCAGTTGTTTGAGTTCTTTCATGGATACCTCCATCCCGAACGCCGCCGGGCAGAAATGTCAGGCGGATTTGAAAATATTGTCACAGCCATTATCACACAGCAAAAAAGCGGTATTGCCGAAAGTAAATGAAAAGTGATATTTGAGAAAGATACACAATGTATTGTGGTAAAAATGAAAAATTTTATACCTGTCTGTAGCTTTTTTGCAGGGTGGATTGTATTATCTGTGAAGGAGGGGAAAGAAACTTATGCATAAGGAAAATTCATATGAAGAAGTGATCAGGCGCCGTTCTGATATGGTGTACAGACTGGCTTTTTCTCTCGTAAAAAGTAAGGCAGATGCGGAGGACATCTATCAGGATGTGTTCATGCAGTATATTAAGCGGGGACCGGTCTTCGACAGCCATGAGCATGAAAAGGCATGGTTCGTGAGAGTGACGGTCAACCGCTGTAAGAATCACTGGAAATCGCCGTGGGTCAGGCGTCGGGCGGCGTATTGGGAGACGGCCGCGTCATGTGATGCCGGGCGGTGTACAGAAGACGGTTTCGTGCAGGGCATGTCCGCTGCGACGGCCGGCGGGACAGACATGGAAGCAGAGGAGAACCGGAGCGTGATCGAGGCAGTAAAGCGGCTTCCGGAAAAGTACAGAGTCGTGATCCATCTTTTCTATTATGAAGAAATGTCGGTAGAAGAGATCGGAAAGGCCACAGGATCCAGGGCGTCAACGGTCAGGACGCGACTGACGCGGGCAAGACGGATTTTAAAGGATCAGTTAGGAGGTTTATGATGTTTGCAGAAAAGTATAGAAGAGCCTATGATGAGGTGACGCCTTCGCAGCAGATCGTGTCTGCAGTGCTGCGGCAGGCAGAGGGAGCGCAGGGGGCGCCTCCCCGGAGAAACAGAAGGAAGATAAGGACAATGACGGCTGCAGCCGCGGTGTTTCTGGCAGTGTGCGCAGGCGGATTTGCGGTGCTGCCGGTCTGTGCCGCACAGATCCCGGCTTTCTATAGGGTGATCGAATTTGTTTCCCCGGGGCTGGCTGACAGGCTCGTTCCGGTGGAGAAGAGCAGTTCCAGTCAGGGGATCACGATGGAGGTGGAGGCTGTCGACCTGCAGGGGGATGCGGCGGAGATCATCGTGTCCGTGCGGGATGAGGAGGGCAGCGCGCTTGACAGGATTCATGGACCGTTGGATCTGTTTGACAGTTATCATCTGTCCGGCATAGGGGCGGATCAGTTTGTGGGCGGGTGTAATTTCCTGACCTACGACGAGGAGACGGGAAGGGCTTATTTCAAAATAGAGGTGCACAGTTCCGGCGGGGAATGGGCAGGGAAACTTCGGTTTTCGGTCAGGGAGATTCTCTGTAACAAAAGGAAAGAGCGGCGCACGATCGACCTGTCGGATGTCCGTGAGTCTGCAGAGACTAAGGTGGTACAGCTCAGTGGTACGAGCGGGATGATGGATGAAGAGGATCTGCCGGTATCACTGCAAAGGACAGAGGGCACACCGGATGACCCGCGCTGGCAGCAGGCGGTGCTTGACCTGATGGATGTGGAGGACTGTGCGGCGGAGGATTTCACGGTGACAGGATCCGCTTACATGGACGGTGTGCTGCGGCTGCAGATCTGTATGGGCGATACCCGCCATGCGGACAGACATGTGGAGGAAGTGCTGGTGGATGCGGCAGGGAATGAGTATTGTGCGGATTTCAGCGTGAGCTGGCAGGAAGAGATCGGGGAGACCAGTTATCAGTTCTATGAATATTGGTTTATCAATAAGATCGAGAACAGGGAAGATCTGGAGAATTATTCCTTGTACGGCATCTTTCACAACAGCGGTGAAAGTGTGGAAGGACAGTGGGCGGTGACGTTTAGGGTGCAGTGAGTTACGGAGTCCGGGAAATTGTAATGTGGTGCGATGAAGTGATACACCTGAGGGTGCGGTTGGATTGTTGCTATGCTACGCAAAAGAAAACTAAATATGGGAACAGATATACCGGAGTTTTATATTTTTTCTGATATGGCAGGAAAACAATGATGACGAACGGGTCTATTAAAAAACGCAGGAGACGCCAAAACAGGAAATAAGGATGGCAAAATCATATCGTAAAGATTACTCATACTTCGCATACTGATATATGCTAAAGAATTATAAAAATCAATTGCTCTGCAAATAAAAATGGTATAGGCACT
>VSOD01000412.1 GCA_009774655.1 Lachnospiraceae bacterium | reverse complement strand
ATACCATACCGTAAGGCGGTCTATTCGCACTGCGGCTTGAAGACCAAAAACATCGTTTACACCGCGGCGGGTGGGGACAGGCGGGGAACCGGACGGCAGCTTGGTCATGCGGAGCGGCGTTACCGGAGGAATCTGGGGATTGATGTGCTGCTGTTGTTTACAGGGCTGGGATACCGCTTTTCCATCGGTATGACGGTAGCCATGATACTGGTGACGGTGCTGATGTTCCTGTATTCCCTGACCGTCTATCTGTTTGGCAATCCGGTGGAAGGATGGACGACTACGATCCTGTTCTTCTCGTTTGCTTTTTTCGGGCTGTTCGGCTTGTTGACGATCGTCATCAAGTATCTGCAGATTTTGGTGGATCTGGTGTTTAAGAGGAAACGGTACAGTTTTGAGAGTTTGGAGAAGCTGACGCGGTGACGGAAAAGAGAATGCTCGGAAGTTGAGAAGATTGAACTGCTATAGAAAGGAAGATCGTGCGGGAGATGGGGCTGATTGCTGAGGACGGTGGGATATGCTGAGAGATAAGGGAAGTCTGGGAAGGTACATACCGGGTAAAGAGAATATACTGATTTATGTGATCCTGCTGGTTGCCGGTATTGTAAGCTGCGTGATCAGATACCCCGATTTTGATACGACCTTGTGGAGCGCGTCGGATACCAATTATCAGTGCCTGATGAACGCGAAGGCGATGCTGGAGGCGGATGAAGAAACACCGGCGTTCCTGCCTCTGATCACCTTTTCGGAGGAGACGGATCATGGACTGGAATACTCGTCAGGCGCTTTTGACCGAAAGACGGGGAAGTATTTCTATTATGTGTCATTTCCGGCTTTTCCGTTTGCGGCGTTGACACTTTTTTTGAAATTGACCGGACTTGCGGTGACGGAATCGTCTCTCTATCTGTTTTGCAGCATTCTTTTCTGTCTCTCGCTTCTGGTAACGGTAAGGCTTTTTCTGATTATATTTGACAGCAGAGTGCCGGATGGCATTGTCCGGCGCATGTGGGAGAACGGGGATGTAAGCGCACTGCAAAGATTTGGCCTGTACAGCGGTCTGGACAGACGTTTTGCTGCGTTTATCACAGGGATCACTTATTTGTGCTCCGTGGAGATCATGCATTCGCAGGGGCTTACCTACTGGGGACAGAACTGGTATATGATCTTCTTCCCGATGTTGTGCACAGTGTTTCTCAAAATAGAACGTGTCGGGAATCCGACGTGGAGAGATTACAGTGCGTTTCTTATTTTGGGTATGCTGCTGCTTCAGACAGAATGGTCCGGATATTTTGCGCTGTTTGCCTTTTGGGTTGTCGGTCTGTTCCGGCTGGTGAGACGGCGGGAGAAGAAATATTTGTACCTTGTTGTGGGAATGACGGTGGAGACGGTTGTTTCCGCGTTGACGTTTGTGCTTGTGAACGCATGGTTGGTTGGACTTTCCGAATTTATTTCGGTCATCACGCAGCGGGCGGAAGGCAGAAGCCGCAGTGCAGACTATGCCCTGTTTGCCGTTGAAGGAGAACTGCTGTATTCGTTTGGCGGTGTGCTGCTCCTTCTTGGAATTTATTTAATCTGGTATGTGATGAGCAGAGCCGGAAACAGAAAAAGTATTGTTTTGGGAAAAAGATATTTTTTTCTTATGCTGCTCTTTGTGCTGCCCGTTATGGAAAACCATTTGTTTACCAATCATGCTCTGCGGTACAGCATGGATCGGATGAAGTGGTATTTCGTTCTGAATTTTATTCTGCTGTACGTGATAGCAGGTCTGGCAAATCTCCAATATGCACGGCTTATCATCGGTTATGCAACAACTGTTGTGATGGGACTCAGCCTGTGTTCTTATCTGTTTGTGGAGAACGATTATAGATGGAATGATGAAAGGCTCAGAGCCAGTAAGGCTTTACAGCAATACATAGAAGCAAATTACAGCGATAATGTCCTGGGACAGCTGGGGAATGAGAGCGTGTGGGGATATTCCAAAATGTTATTCGGACATGGGATTGTGAAGGAGACCAGCATCGATCAGCTGATTGCCAGAGCGGCAGACTTCCACAAGAGATATGCGGTTGCATTAAATGAACTGGATTTATCCTATACACAGAAATGGTATTCATCGGCAGTTATTTATGATCGGGAGAATGAAAATTATATTATAGCAGGCTCGTTGGACAATCAATATCTGGATAGAATGAACGATCTTGCATATCTGCAGAATGCAGGATGGATAGATGTGTATACAGAAGGTTATCACGGCAATGCACAGAGAATACTCTTTCCTTCAAACAGTACCATGAAAGAAAAGGAGACACTGGTCAGCCGGTTCCTGCAGGAGCAAGGTATTGAGGAACTTGTATATTTTATTGCTGAGACAGAGAAAGTTCCACGACTTTTTACTGTTCAGGATGTGAATGAGGGAGAGTGGAGCGGTGGTGTCAATTCCTATAGAAATAGATTGATTTTAGTAAAAACAAAGGGGAACACTGCTTTGTTAGACCAGGCGGTTATTCTTTCTGCGAATGGAATTGACGCGGAGGTGGCGGGTATATGGAGTGAAGGTGATTTTATTTATGTAGATTTAGAGACAGAAAATATACTTGATTTTTCCTATCCAAATGCAATATCAGTGAGATATGAGGAGAAGTAGTGTGAAGATAAAAAGAGATGATATAATTTTTGCACTGTTTTGTATTATGACGGCAGTGGTTTTTGCGTCATACAGATGCCTTGTCGGTGATTTTGTGGCTTATAACGGAGATTTTCAAAACTATAATATCTTTCGACGCTTATTAGATGGGCAAGTACAGTACAGGGATTTTACGAATTATCTGGGAAACGGAATGGTATTTATCAATTTGCCCCTGCTCTTTCTGTTCCGTAGTTTTGGGGCGAGTGTGTTTATCACGAATTTTACGGCAAGTATTTTGTATTCGTTGATCATTTTTATTTCTTTTTATACCATAATCCGCAACAGGAAAAAGGCATATGCGATTGCCGGTCTGACTGCGGTTTCTGCCTTTGTGATTCTTCATGCAGGCTTTCAGGGGCCATTCTACTATGATTATGTGTATGATGTGGTCTTTTTTGAAGAACTTGGACATTCCATGCGCACGACAAGGGCGTTTCTGCCTTTTATGCTGGTCGGGATATTTTATGTAGTTAAAAACATCGTTAAGAAGGAAGATTTGTTTTGGAATCTTCTTTGCAGTAAGAGATTGATCGTTCCGGTCTTTTTCGTCTCGGGATTTTTAACAGTCTGGTCAAATGATTTTGGATATGCCAGTGTGGGATGTCTTTTTATTATTTTGGTGCTGCTGAATATTTTCGGCGGGAACTGCCGTTTTCATGAGCGGTTGCTCAGATATGCGACGGCACTGTTTTCGACAGTGACAGGAGCACTGGTATCGATTGTAATGATCACCCATGGAAATATCAGGGATTATATAGCAATCAGCATGGGTGTTGCAGACTATCAATTCTGGTATTACGGTTCCATTTACGGGAAATACATGACGATCGCTGATCTGTTCAGTGACAGTGGGTTTACGATGCTAACCGTTATTTTTTTCTTTCATGCGGTTTGTTTTTTGATCAAAGTGATCCGTGGGAGGGCAGATGATGACAGTATATGTAAGTTATTTCTGCATAGTGCATGTTATGGAGCGGCATTGATCTATGTGGTTGGATCGGGAAGCCATAACGATACGCCGGTGAGGATCGTAACGTATATTTTTGCACTGGAGTGGATCTGGAAAGGCATCAGGAGAATTTGTCTTATAGAAAAATTTAAGAGGGTTCGGACTGTGCGGAGAGTTTTTTGTAAGAGGTTTCGCGTAATATATGCAAACAGAAGAGCACTATACATTTTTATCATGTTATTTCTATATTGTATCTCTGTTAATATGCTCAGGAAAAACTGTATATTATACAAATATGAC
>VSOD01000411.1:2390-3940 GCA_009774655.1 Lachnospiraceae bacterium | reverse complement strand
TCTCTGCTGTTCCCCTCCAGACAGATATACCCCGTTTGTACCGATAACCGTATCTATGCCATTTGGCAGTTTTTCGACAATATCCATGCACTGTGCGGCTTTCAAGGCATCTGTGATTTCTTCCCGTGTTGCATCAGGCTTTGCCATCTGCACATTTTCCAATATAGATGTTTTGATTAGGCGACTGTTCTGGAATACAAAAGACACACTATCCATCAAAGTTTCTTTCGGAATATCACGTATATCAATATTCCCTATCAATATGCACCCTTTCTGCGGATCAAAAAACCTTGTGACAATATTGGCAAGGGTAGTCTTACCGCCGCCAGACGCACCAACCAACGCTACTACCTGCCCCGGTCTGATTTTCAGTGATACATCGTTGAGTGCATTTTTCTCACCATCATAACTATAACTAACATGTTCTAATACAACCCCATTGTCTTTTGGTGTATTATTTGCTCCACTTTCAGGCAATGGCTTTTCGTCCAGCACTTCATCAATCCTGTTAATCGCATCATTTACTATCATTGCGTCTTCACTCATAAACATGATTTTCGTGAGTGTTGTACCGATCACAGGCGTAATCACAATATAAAAGATAAGATTCAGCAGCAGTTCATTTGTCACGCCGCCCCTTGTAAAAATAATACCCCCGGCAATCAAAAACGCAAATACCCCGTTGATCGCTGTTGTATAGAACATCATAGGCAGGCGCAGAGCTTTTGTATATGCGATTACCCATTTTTCATAATTATCAATCGCTGCCTTAAAACGCTTGAAAGAAAAGATTGTCTGCCCGAAAGTCTTTACTACGGGTACGCCCCTCACATACTCAACCGCCTCATTCGACATATCAGAAAGTGCGTTTTGGTATTCTTTCATTTTCTGCTCCATGCCTTTTCCAGTCATTTTCATCATAATCAGAAAACCAAGCACAACAGGAACAAGGCTTAAAAGCCCTAACCGCCAGTCAAACGCAAGAAGCAGGAAAAGCAGACCTATGGGTGTGGCGATTGCCCCTGCCTTATCCGGCAGTCTGTGTGCGAGATAGGTTTCCGTTGCGGTACTCGAAGTGTTGACAATCCGCCGCAGTTTTCCGCTTCCATACTTTTCCGTCACGCCAAGCGGTAGGGCTGTAATATGCCGCATAAGCTCCTTTCGGATATTGGCGGCAACCCGAAAAGCGCTCATGTGCGAACACATCAGGGCTGATATGTATACAACAATAGAGATAACCGCAAACAATACGGCAGACCACCCGTAACGTGTAACATTCCCCGCCTGCGAAAAGTCCGTTGAAACTTCCAGTATGTCGTGAATGATACGCCATATATACCAAAAAGGCACAAGAGCTAACAGCGCACTCATTACAGACAGTACCCATGAAAGATAGGTCAATATCCTTTTGGCTCCGGCATAACCCATCAATCTTGATAGATTAGACTGTTTTTTCATTGAAAAATCCTCCTTAAAATTTTTATGATATGAGGGAATCATCACACCCTCGAATATCCTTATTTTGATTAGTTTTACCTTCACATAGTTAG
>VSOD01000411.1:0-2290 GCA_009774655.1 Lachnospiraceae bacterium | reverse complement strand
AATTATAGGGCAGATTGCCCTTACGAATCGTTCGCTTTTATTGCCCCATAATTTTCATCCACCCTGCGGTGTAAAAAGCCCTCATTTCTTTCAGATAATGTTTCGCATCTTCCAGCGGCATTTCATGTATGATCATTTCAAAAAAAGTGTTAAACATTCCTGTGATCAAAATATGCTCCAGCCGTTCATCAATATGTGGCGCTGGCCTGCCTATTTTTTCAAGAACCGCTAAATAATCATTTGTTCCTTTTGTTTCGATCTCCACCATTTCATCAATCAGCTTTGAAAATCGTGTTCCCTCTGAACAGCAAAGTATGAGCTTAAACTCATTCAAATGCTCATAGGCATATAATAGCATTTCATACATACATTCGCCGGAAGTAGATGTAAGATTGTCTGGCTGTTCCTCCGGCGGTATATCCGCAAATTCCTTCTGCGCCCTGCAAAAGCGGCTTAAAAGGAAATTATAATGTTCCCCTACCAGCGCCTCAAATAAATCCTCCTTGCTATCATAATAGCCATAGAATGCACCCGTTGTCACGCCTGCTGTTTTGACAATGTTCCGCAGGGAAGCAGACTTGAATCCTTTTTTAAGAAATTCCTGCATAGCGGCTGAAAGTATCAGGTTCAATGTTGTCTGTTCAACTTCACTCATCAATCATCCTTTTTTGTAACACCGTTATATATCGCTGTTATATGATACAACCGATTCTGAAATTTGTCAACAGTTTTTTCAAAAACTTAGGTCTAAGTCTGCCTGCAATAAAATGTTCACAGAATTTCCATTGCTATTTGGCTCCCAAATGAGTATAATAACACTAAGAATATGAGAGGAGTGAGCTTATGGCAACAGAAAGTATTTTCCACAATATCGTTATTGATGACACGAAAAAAGCGGAAGCATTCATTACTGCTCTTGAACAGGCTGCTGAAACAGCGGATAACTACCCTATCCGCCATGTTGAATACGAAGATGTAAAAGGTGAGGATATTAAGAAACTGTTAGGAGCTTTGGTACAATGATGCAGCATATTAAACAGATAAATATATTGGATATGATGAAAATGTATGGAGAGGATTCATGCAAGGCAGTCCTCTCCACATTTATGTGTCCGCTTAACCTTGATGTGGAGGATTTTATACAGAATAAAGCGGTTGAATTTGCCAGGCAGCGGATCGCCATCACATTCCTTGTTTTCAAGGAAAACGAAAGCCGTTCCGCCTTTGTCGGGTATTATACCCTTGCCAACAAATTTGTATCAATAGCCGGCGCACACCTGAGTAAGACCTTACAGAAAAAAATGTATTAGATGTGGAATACCTAATCGGCGGGAAAACCGTATACATAGAGTGCAGCAACCAGCCAAAACTTTTTGACTTCTATTCCGCCGCCGGATTCCTCGCTTTTGATAAACGGGCCAAGCAGGGGAGCGTTGATGAAGATGATGTGCTGGTGCAGATGTTAAAATATTTCAACCACTAAAAAAGCAGCAGACAAAGGATACTCCTTTCCTCCTCTGTCTGCTGCTTTTTTCTTACTCTGCCGCTGTGAGATCAATACGGGCAAATTCCTCATCCGACATCCCGTTTAACTTCTCAAGCGCCTTCCCAGACAGTTCGATCAATGCATCCTCCTCCAGATGCTTTAATGCCCTGCTGATGTCCTTGATAACTTCTGTACGGCTCTCTCCTGCAAATATGCAGATTAAATTGCTTTCTTCTACGGTAAACTTTTTATCCATATCCTTACATCTCCCTCTGCTTATTTTTTATGTTTTCTTCCTGCTCCCTGCCCTGTCCTGCTACCTGCGCTTTTTTCTCCGCAAGGCGGGCTTTTAAGGACGGTTTTGCGGCTGGCTTGTCCGGTGCCTTTTTGTTTTCCTCTTTCTGCGCTTTCTCCCCTGCGCCGTTATTCAGCACATTGTCAATCATATTGTAATTCTGTTCTTCCATTTCCTCGATCTTGGCAAGGGGCTTGTACTCCGCCAGCTTTCCAAGAAACTCCATAGCCTGCTTTCGCTCCTCCCGCTCCGTTCCGTCCACAGCTATGTCGGCAAACCACAGTGCCATGTCACGGGTATCTCTCTGTTTCAAGGCTTCCGCAATCTCTGATACGTTCTCCGTCATGCTTTGGTTACTCTTTTGGCAGAGAAAAAGCGGCGGGCATGGAATAGCCGTTCTCAACGCAGATGGTATCATTCAGCCGCCGGACTGCGCGGGTGCTGCCCCAGAAGTTTCGGAATTTCCGGTCACAGTTCAGATTGACCGCGTTCCAGATGATGTGATTATG
>VSOD01000410.1 GCA_009774655.1 Lachnospiraceae bacterium | reverse complement strand
AAATAAATCTACCACAAAAACGCTTTTATATTTTACTTTTCTATGATAATACGCTTTTGTCCTTTATAAATTTTTATTTCTTAACACCCTTCGCCCCGGACAGGTTCGCGCTCTGCAGAATATTACTGTCAAAGGAAGTGAGCATGTTCTTCTCTTCCCGCTCTCTCTTGAGCGCCAGGCCGACCATATCATCCAACAGCTCGGCATAAGGCTTATCAAGCGCTTCCCACAGATAGAAGGCCAGCGAACCCGGAATCGGATTGATCTCGTTAACATACACCTGATCCGTATCCCGATCGATCATGAAATCAATTCTCGATACCCCGTTACAGTTTAACACCTGGAAGGTCTTCACCGCCATCTGCCGGATCTCTTCCCGCTTCTCCGGTGTCAGATCCGCCGGCAGTTCCCGTCTCGCGGTCCGCATTCCCTCCGAGCCGCCCTTGCCGCCTGCCACATATTTATCCTCATAACTTAAAATCTCATCGCTGGAGATCGGCTCTTCACACTCGGATGCCCACGCTTCCTCGTAATCTCCCAATACCGCACAGTTGATCTCCCGCAGATTCATAATGGCACGCTCGATCATCACCCGCGAGCCGAAGGTGAAGGCGTACTCCAGTGCGTCCTGCAGTTCCTCCCGATTCCTCGCCACCTTGATTCCCACGCTGGAACCCAGGTTGACCGGTTTCACAATAACAGGATATCCGATCCGCTCTTCTGCTCTGTGCCAGGATGCCTCTTCTCCCCGCTCATATTCTTTCACGTTCAGCGTCACACAGTCCAGCACCGGGATGTCATTGTCTTTCAGCACAGTCTTCATCACATATTT
This sequence comes from Lachnospiraceae bacterium, assembly GCA_009774655.1. GTDB lineage: Bacteria > Bacillota > Clostridia > Lachnospirales > Lachnospiraceae > UBA3282. The sequence continues at coordinate 3,111 of VSOD01000410.1, read as the reverse complement.
GTCCATCGTCACCGCGGAAGCCGCCACATCGCACCCCACAAAAGGAATATTATAGTGACGTAAGAATCCCTGCAGTGAACCGTCCTCCACATTGGCGCCGTGCACCACCGGAAAGGCCACGTCGATCTGCCCCACCACGGAATTGCCCATCTTCTTCACCGGATAACGGATCAGCTGCACTTGTCCCTGCTCACACATCATAAAAATCCGGATGCTCTTCTGCAGCAGTACAGGAATATTCCTGTAGTTCGCAATATCAGCGATCGCCTCGCCCGTATAGAATTCATTATCCTTCGTGATATAAATCGGAATCGGTTCATACTTATCCCTGTTAAAAGAATTATACGCCTGCAGGCCGGAGATGACCGACACCTCATGCTCCACACTCTTACCACCAAAAAATACGCCTACTCGAATCTTCATGTTATCGAACCATGCCTTTCTTCTATTTTAAAACCATTGTAAACCGGTTTGTACCGATCAATTACAACTGTCCCACCGGATCCATACTCTTTCTCACGCATAATTATCCGGCAGATCATTCTCGATCAATACCACCTTCTGTTTCTCGTCCGGGATCGCATTCACCATCTGGAACGCCTCCTGCAGACTGTCCACCACGATCATTCTGCTTCTCGCAAATCCGGCCTCCAGCAGACCGTCCTGAATGGGCTTCGTCTGTTCCCTGCCCACCAGTACCGCATAGTCACATTTATCTGCGGCATATACGCCCACTTCCTTATTCTCGCTGTACTGCTTCTCTCCCAGTTCCACCATGCCCGGCGTCATCAAGATCCGCAGCTCTTTGAACATTCCCAGCGTATCCAGCGCCGCCATAAATCCGTTCTTATTGGAATTGTAGCTGTCATCCAGCAGGATCCGTCCGCCCTGTCTGCTCAGCTGCAGTCTGTGCGGCACACTCTCCAGCTGCTTCACCGGATAGCGCAGCTTCTCCATGGGAATGCCCAGCGTATGCGCCACGGCAATGGCGCCCGCGATATTCTGCACATTGTGGTTGCCCACCAGTTTCGTATGAAATTCATACTCCCCGCCCTGTTCATCCCGCATCTTAAAGGTGGAACCATTGGGCGATACCGCTATATCATAGGCCCTGTAAGCAACATCACCGCCCGTCGTCCCATAGCTTACCACATTCTTATCAATCTTATGTCCGCGAATATAACCGTTGTCGTAATTCAGGAATACCCTGCCCTCTGCCGGCACCGCATCCGCCAGCTCAAACTTGGTGCCGATGATGTTCTCTATCGTGTGAAAGCTCTGCAGATGCTGCGGCCCGATGGAAGTGATGATTCCGTGGTCCGGATGCACCAGATCGCAGATCTCCTTGATATCCCCCACTTCTCTGGCTCCCATCTCGCAGATAAAGATCTCATGAAAAGGCTTCATCTGCTCTCTGATCGTCCTCACCACACCCAGCGTCGTATTGTAGTTGCCCGGTGTCTGCAGCACATTAAATCTGCTGGACAGCAGTGTATTCAGGAAATATTTCACACTGGTCTTGCCGTAACTGCCCGTCACGCCGATCACCGTCAGATTCGGCATCTCCCGCAGGATACGGGCCGCATCCGCCACATAATGTCTGTCGATGGCCTGCTCTAACGGCCTGTTGATCCAGTTTACCAACAGGATCAAAAAGGGCTGCACAAGAAACAGCGCCAGCAGGATCCCGCCGCACACCCGCTCCCGATACGCGCCTGCCGCCAGTGACAAAAGTATCCCCACTCCATACAGCAACGCCGTCGTAACAAGCATACGCCGCACACGCATCGTATATACAAGCGGTTTTTTTGCCTGCCGCGGTTTATTGACCAATACAGTCATTGCATTCATCACACAGGCAGCGATCAAACATCCTGTATTCCCGACAAGCACCAACGGAAGCGATATCACCGCATACAGGCTCTTTCCCAGCAGCCTGCCCACGTTGCTGCGCACCTGCATCCACTCCCGGTACTCCCTCGGCTTATATGAATTCTGTTGAAACATATGCACAATATAAATCTCATATAAAACGGCCCCCACCGCATAGGTGACGAACCAGATAAGCATCCATATCCAATCCATAACGATTCCTGCCCGATCTTATTTCTATTTCCAGTAATGCGCTATTGCGTTATTAACGTGCAAACCGGCTGACAGCACGTTCTTCCTCTTTCATCAGAACATTATGGCCACGTTCCTGCGTGACAGCCAGCACTCCGTACTGCTCATTTACACAAGAACTTCCAGTACAGATTATTGGGTAACCTGGAAAAATGCTTCCAGCGCACTATGCACCTTCGGAGCCTGCTCCGCAAAGGAAAAATGCCCTGCACCTTCACACACCACCAGCCCAGCATCCGGAATCAGTTCTTCCATCCGCTTCGCATCCGACAGCGGCGTGGCCGTGTCCCGGTCGCCCCAGATCAGGAGCGCAGGACATTTCACCAGATGCATCAGCGGTTCCAGGTCCTCATTGACCACCTTTACAAGCGTCGCCCGCATGGTCGGTGTGGCATTGTTGTAATCCGCCGAACCACGCTTACGCCGCATATCCTCCACCGCATCAGGATACAGAAAATGCAGCACCTTCGTACTCATGACCGCCCGCCCGATCTTGTAACACCGCAGACTCACTTTCTGCCGGAAGCTCTTCTTCGGCAATATGCCTGCACTGTCGATCAGAACTACCTTCTCGATCGCAAAGGGCAGCCGCTCTCTGGCATTCATCTTAAAAAAAACCCGGCCGCCGAAAGAATGCACCACAATACTGATCTTCGACGCCCTGAACGATGCCATAAAGCGCACCACAAAATTCACATAGTCATCCACGCACCACGGTTCCGGCGGCTCCGGCGTCTTCCCAAACCCCGGCATATCCAGCGCGATCACCCGATGATGCCGTGCCAAAACACCGATCATACCTGCATACAGGGTAATGTTGGCCCCCCACCCGTGCAGCAGCAGAATGATATCGCCTTCCCCTTCATCTATATAATTTACTGCTATCGAATCAATCTTCTTAACCAAGTCTTTCTCCAAACATCTCGTATATTATGGACTGTCACCGCAGGGAATAATCTTTTTCACTACATACACTTCCGTCAACTC
>VSOD01000041.1 GCA_009774655.1 Lachnospiraceae bacterium | reverse complement strand
TTTTTTTTTTTATTGGTTTTTTATCTTAGCGTATCATACCCATTCCCCAGATAGAAAAGATAGATCGTAACTACCAGACCAATCAGAAAGCACATCACCTGCTGCGTGCTCGACAGCCTTCCGAACATCTTCCAGAACAGAAGAATAAAAAAGACTGACAGCGGAAACAAAAGCTGCTTTCTGTGCTCATGCTTTTCCCTGATCTCCTCATTGCGGCGCTTCGCATTCATAAGCGCCTGAATATTCATCTTCTTAAACTTCCGCTTACAGCGAAAAAGCGCCAGCAGATAACAGCCGCCAAAGCAGACCGCCGCCATCAGCATAGTCCGGCCGTCCGGCGCAATAGAAAGCCGATACTCCATCTGCACCATGGAAAACATGACCGCCATCAATACCTGCTGCAGTAAGATGCCCGCCGCCGTCCCGATCAGGAAGGAAACCCCGCCCAGCAGAAAATTTTCCCTGATATAGAGTCTGGCAATCGTCCGCTTCTTCATGCCCAGCAGCAGATAGATGCCGAATTCCGCGCTGCGCCTCTCCAGCATGAATTTCACCATATAGTTGATCAGCCATGACACGATCAGCATGATAAAAAAGGTGGCCAGCCCGATCATCACACCCATCAGCCCCTGCAGTTTCATCGAAAAATACTGCTCCAGCCCATTCTGGAAGATCAGACTGCCAAACGCATAGAGCAGGGCCACAACCAGCGTCATCGTAAGCATATAGACAAGATAATCTTTCGTGGAACGCTTCATGTTGCGGAAACTCAATTTTTTCATGATTTTATCTGTCATCGGACAATGCACCTCCCGTCAGGGACAGGACATCCAGGATCTCCTGCAAAAATACGCGCCTGCTCTTTTCGCCCCGCACCAGCTCATGAAAAATCTTCCCGTCCTGCAGGAACAGGATCCGGCTGCAGTAGCTGGCCGAAAAAGCATCGTGAGTCACCATCAGGATCGTCGCCTCCATCCTGCGGTTCAGATCCGTAAACGTCTCCAGAAGAATCTGTGCCGACCTGGAATCCAACGCTCCCGTCGGCTCATCCGCCAGCAGCAGCCGCGGCCGGTTGACCATGGCTCTGGCGCAGGCACAGCGCTGTTTCTGCCCGCCCGAAACCTGATAGGGGAACTTATCCCGGATATCCTCAATCTGCAGAAGTTTCAGGATCTGTCCGCTCGCTGCCACAATCTCCTGCTTCGGTTTCTCCTGCAAAGTCAGCGCCAGCACGATATTTTCCTCGATGGTCAGCGTATCCAGCAGATTGTACTCCTGAAACACAAATCCCAGATTATCCCTGCGAAAGTCTGACAGAGCATCCTCAGACAGTTCAGTGATGTCCGTGCTCTCATAGTAGATATGCCCGGCCGTTACCCGGTCAATGGTGGCCAGCATGTTCAAAAGCGTCGTCTTTCCCGAACCGGAAGGCCCCATAACCCCCACGAATTCCCCCTTGTCCACCTGGAAGCTGACGCGGTCCACGGCCCTGGTCACATTGGACGCGCTGCCGTAATATTTCTCGACCTCACAGATACGAATATAGTCGCTCATTTCGATCCCTTTGCCTTTCTTTTACTGTGCTTTCATTTTACCACCCCGCAGTTTCTTTCCTATAAAAATAGATTGAAGTTATCTTACTTTTTCGAAAGATAACTTCAATCCTGCTCTCCGCCTGTATAATTGCCGACCGGAAAAAGAAGCAGCATCCTCGTTCCGGTTCCGTACTCCGATTCCGCCCGCAGGCCGATCCCCAGCCTGCCGCACAACTTCCGGCACAGGTAAAGCCCCATCCCGGTAGCCCGCTCATGATCCCGGCCGTTGCTGCCGGTAAACCCTTTTTCAAAGATACGGGAAAGCTCTTCGCCGCGGATTCCCACGCCGTTGTCCTCCACCGTCAGACTGACGCCGTCCTTCCCGCGCTTCGTCCGCACGCATAAAACCGGCTGCGCGCTGCGGTATTTGACACAGTTTAAGAACAGCTGGTTCAGGATAAAAGCGATCCACTTCCCGTCCGTGTAGACCGCATCGGGACAGTCCACCTCCGCACGCACGCCGTTTTTGATCAACAGCAGACGGTTCTTTTCCAGCACTTCCTCGGCGATCTCCTGCAGACTGGTCCTGCGGATGATAAAATCCTTATAGACATTTTCCGACCTGGCGTAGTAGAGCGCCATATCCACATAATTCTCTATCCTCTGGTTCTCCATGCTGACGGCCCGCAGTGTCTCCCGCATCCGGGTTTCTGGGTGTAACGCCGGCCCGGAATCCGCTGCAGACGCCGTCACCGGTGCGGCAGCGGATGCATGTTCCGGCTGCCTGCCGTTCTCACATAACAGGGAAATACCCGTGATCGGCGCCTTCACCTCATGCACCCAATTCTCGATATATTCCCGATACTCCTGACCGGAGGCTTCGATCTGCCTGATCCGCTCGATCACCGACTTGTTGGAGCGCCGTATCATATCCCGGTACAGCCTGTCTTCCAGCCGAAAAGACGCCGGCAGCAGTTCCCCCAGCAGATATCGTCTGTCAACATTCTCCAGGATACGCCCCGTCTCCTCGAAATACTTCCTCCTGCCAAGATAAGTGACCGCCAGCCATGCAGTCAGAATGACCACCCAGAAGAGCAGAATGATCGCGACATTCGTCCCGTTATAACCCGTCAGGCGCAGGAAAACGCTCAGCATCCCCATGCAGACCAGATGCAGCACGAGAAGCAGGAACCTGTCCTTCAAAAAAGCTCGCACACTCATACCCGATACCCAATCCCTCTCTTCGTCACGATCAGCTCACTGACCCCGATCGCCTTCACCTTCTCCCGGATTCTGGTCATGTGCACGCTCAGCGTATTATCATCTATAAAAATCTTATTCTCCCACAGATACTCGATCAGATCCATCCGCGAAATATACTCGCCGGGATGGCGAAACAACTGGTACAGGATCTTCATCTCCGCCTTCGTCAGGTCCCGCTGCTCCTCTCCATGAGCCAGCGTGCATCCGGCGATATCCAGCTTTACCCCTTTGTGAAAAAACTGCGTTGTTTCCTTTATGCGGCCGCCATTTGCCCGCTTTAACACCGCTCCGATCCGCGCCAGCAGAACCGGCGCCTGATATGGCTTCGTGATATAGTCGTCCCCGCCCTTCAAGATGCCGTTTACCTCGTCCATGGAGTCGGTACGGCTCGTCAAAAAGATCACCGGCACATTCGTCTCCGCCCGGATCTGCGTGCACAGATCAAAGCCCGAACACCCCGGAAGATTGACGTCCAGCAGAATCAGGTCCGGCGCAAACGCCCTCACCTGCCCGGGAACATCACCAAAATCCGCCGGTGCGGCCGCCTCGTACATCGCATTTTCCAATAGGATCTGCAGTTCTCTGCGGATCACTGCCTCATCCTCTATGATCAAGATTTTCGCTGTCATGCGCACTCCTTTTTGATCTCTCCCAAATGCCCCGCATGGATTCCGATATGCCCGACTCCCAGTATCACCGCGGCGGCTGCCAGTAACGGATTCCTCCCGTAGACTGCCAGCAGCAAAAAAGCCGCCACCGGCAGCGTGGCCCCCGCTACCGGAATACCCAACAGACTGCTGTAGAAATCCTCCATTCTCTTTTCGCTTCTGAAATACCGGATCCAGTATACTTCATACAGAACCATCAAAAGAAACGACCCCGCCAGCACAAGCGACCAGGGCCTTATCCTGCCGATATTAAAATCCGAAAAGATCAGCACCACCGTACAGACAAGCACCTCGCCGACCCGCTCGAACAGCCCCAGTATCCTGTTTTCCCGGACCGCATATTTTTCATACCCTGTGGGCTGATGTTTCGTCCAGAACAGGTTTGGAATAAAAAGCATCAATAGATACAGAAGTCCAATATAAGAAAAACCTAAATTCATGATCGAGACTGCCTCCCATTCCGTGCTTTCCGTTATACGTACACTCTTTCGTGTCGGTTCCTGTTTTGCAGCCTTTTACCGGGCGTTCTTTATCGCAAAAACACATATTTCTCCGCATCAGATAAATCGCTGCAATAGGAAAAGCCCAGAGCATGAAACTCCTTCATGCCTTCCGGCCGGCAGATATTGTTCTCCGCCAGAAAACGCACCATTTCGCCCCGGGCCATCTTGGCCAGCGTGCCCTTCTGCTTCACCTTCCCGTCAACCGCTTCTCCAAACTCCACCGTGATAAATCTGTCTTCCGGCGTTATGTATTTCTCGATGCACTGCGAATATTCCCGGGAGGCCAGGTTGACGATCACCCGGTCCTCTTTCGTCAGATGCCGATAAAGGCGCCCGCCCCAGAACTCATACAGATCGCTGCACCCGTTTACCGACAGCCGCGCCTGCATCTCCAGCCGGTAAGGCACAACCCCGTCAAAGGGCTTAAGCAGGCCATAGAATCCCGAAAGAATGCGGAGACACTCCGACAGATAGGAAAGCGCCTCCGCCGTAAACACCCCCGGCGCCATATGCTGGTACTGCAGACCCTCATAGGCCATCACGGCAGGCGTCAGTCCCCGTTCCAGATTCATCTCCTGAAAACGCCGGTAGTTTAACGTCGCCAGCTTGTCATTACATTTCCACAGCGCCTTCGCCTCCGCAAAAGACAATGACTGTATTGCCGTCATGAGCGTCTTCGTTTCCGCAAGGAACGCCGGCAGACCGTCCGCCGCAAAAGAATCCGTGTCCACATTCATTTTCTTCGCCGGTGAGATTATGATCTTCATTTTTTACCCCATTTCTGCGCTGCTTTTGGCTTTAAAATCCTCTAACACATTCCATGCCCAGGGCAAACTCTGTACAACACGTATCTATACCTCTTCCAGTTCCCCCAGCATCTGCGCCGGATTCTGCTCCGCCTTCACATTGCCGAAGGCTTTCACGATCATGCCTTCCTCATCGATCAAATACGTCGTGCGCACGACGCCCATGCTGACCTTGCCGTAGTTCTTCTTTTCCTGCCAGACATCGTAAGCCTGGATGCAGGAAAGCTCCGGGTCGGAGAGCAGCGTAAACGGCAGCCCGTACTTCTCCTCGAACTTCTTGTGGGACGCCACACTGTCCTTGCTCACGCCCAGCACCACCGCGCCCTTTTCCTGGAACTGCGGATGCAGCTGACCGAAATTGCAGGCCTGCTTCGTACAGCCCGGTGTGTTGTCCTTCGGGTAAAAATAAAGAATGACTTTCTTTCCTTTATATTCTTCTAAAGTGTGTATCTGTCCGTTCTGGTCCGGCAAAGAAAACGCCGGCGCTTTGGTTCCTGTCTGTAACATTGGTCTGTCCTCCTTTTTTCTGTTCATCGTCTCGCTGTTTCTTCTACATACATGCAACAAGCTGCACAGTATTCTCACCGACCGTGCAGCTTATGTGCCGTTCCAGGCAAAAACATTACCATCATACTATGTGCATTCGCCATCTATCTTATACCGCTATACCACCGTACTCCGCCATATCTGCCCAAAAGCCGCCGTCTGATCGCACTGCTTGCTTTCCTCACTGCCGGCCGGAAACTTTCGGCAGCTTCGCAATGGCCTTCTCAAGCTCCGCATCCGCAGGAACGTAATCCTCCATCTCACCGTCATTATACTTCTGGTAAGCCACCATATCGAAATAGCCCGTGCCCGTCAGGCCGAATACGATATTCTTCTCTTCCCCTGTCTCCTTGCACTTCATTGCCTCGTCGATGGCAACCTTGATCGCATGGCTGCTCTCCGGCGCCGGCAGGATCCCTTCCACTCTCGCAAAAGTCTCCGCCGCCTGAAACACTTCCGTCTGCGCCACGCTTCTCGCTTCCATAAGTCCCTGATCATACAGCTCGGAAACCACGGAGCTCATACCATGATAACGCAGTCCCCCCGAATGGCTGGCTGAGGGAATGAAACCGCTTCCCAGCGTATACATCTTCGCCAGCGGGCATACCTTACCCGTGTCGCAGAAATCATAAGCGTAAACGCCTCTCGTCAGACTGGGACAGGATGCCGGCTCCACCGCGATAATCTTATAATCCGCCTCGCCTCTTAAGATTTCCCCTGCAAAAGGAGAGATCAGGCCGCCCAGATTGGAGCCGCCGCCCGCACAGCCGATGATCGTGTCCGCCTTGATGCCGTATTTATCAAGCGCCGCTTTTGTCTCCAGACCGATGATCGACTGGTGCAGCATTACCTGAGACAATACGGATCCCAGCACATAGCGGTATCCCTCCTGACCGGTAGCCGCCTCCACTGCCTCCGAGATCGCACACCCCAGACTTCCCGTCGTCCCCGGAAATTCCTCATTGATCCGGCGGCCGACATTCGTCTCCATCGAAGGAGAAGGCGTTACTTTCGCTCCGTAAGTGCGCATCACCTCCCGGCGGAAAGGCTTCTGCTCATAAGAGCATTTCACCATATATACCTGACAGTCCAGCTCAAAATAAGAACAAGCCATGGAGAGCGCCGTTCCCCACTGCCCTGCTCCCGTCTCCGTCGTCACACCCTTAAGCCCCTGCTGCTTCGCATAGTAAGCCTGCGCGATCGCGGAATTCAGCTTGTGGCTTCCCGACGTGTTGTTGCCCTCAAATTTGTAATAAATATGAGCCGGTGTGCCAAGCCTTTCTTCCAGACAGTATGCCCGCACAAGCGGCGACGGGCGGTACATCTTATAGAAATCACGAATCTCTGTGGGAATATCGAAATAAGCCGTCTCATCATCCAGTTCCTGCTTCGCCAGCTCCTTACAGAAGATGCCCGAAAGCTCCTCCACCGTGATCGGCTGCAGTGTTTCCGGATTTAAGATCGGCGCCGGTTTCTTCTTCATATCTGCACGGACGTTATACCACTGCCTCGGCATTTCCTGTTCTTCAAGATAAATTTTGTATGGGATCTTGTGCTCCATTGCTGTTTCCTCTCTTTAATCACTTATTTTCCGATAGATACGATTGCTCTCTAGTACTTTACCATATTACAGGCAAAGTGTTAAGGCTCTATTTCGGTCATTTCGCTTCTTTTCCCGTCTCATTCTTTTATCTTCCAATATCCATTTCTGGTTGAACCCTCGTGGATTATAATACCTTGATCCACCAGCTCTTTTATATTTTTTTGAACAGCCCGCCTTGAAATTTTTATTATTTCCGCCATCTCCGCTTGTGTTATTCTCGAATTCTTCCGGATCATCTGCATTATTTTTTGCTGTGTTGCATTCAAACCGTTTGGCGAACTTTTTGACGAACTTTTTGACGAACTTTTTGGCGAACTTTTTGGCGAACTTTGAGCATCATTACCACTGTAAGATGGTCTGTATAAATTTACCCTGAAACTATCCCCAATCTCCAGTAATTCCGGTTCCCTGATCCCGTATTCCTTACAGGAACTATACATTCTCTTAATGCCGGTTCCCCAGCTCTCGATAATCTTCATCCTGCTGAATACTTCCGCAATACACCGATTGCGAATCTTAGAACCACCTTCCTTAATCTGCTCTATCGTCAGACCTCCATAGAGCATCCCCGGAGATGTTACCTCTAGTCTGTCATCATATACTGCAACCTGTACACACGCTCTGTCTAAAAAATTCCTGTGTGTCACAGCATTCACAATCGCCTCTCTGATCGCTTCCGTCGGCAATTCATAGGCTTCATTTCTGACAAGATCCTTTATTTCAGCTCCCAGATTAATATGTTTCAATACAAAATCATAGGCCTCTTCAATCTGCTCAAAAAGCGGTCCCTCGAAATCTCTTTTATCAATAAAGACAACCCTCTCCGTTCCTTTAAACAAAGCACACTGAATTTTAGCAAAAGGGAATACATTATCAGTCAATAGAACAAACGCATTTGTTGGCAACAATGTTCCATCCATATTTTTAACTACACCCCAATTAATCAAATTCTGTACTGTAATATCTTTTATCTTCTTTTTTTCACTATTTGATTTGGCCGCTTCTACCATATATCTTTTTATTGCTCCACACAGCTGTTCTGCTTTGCCGGCATCATATTTATGCTCTACGCACACCATCTCATCAAAAGAACGATGAGTCCCCTGTAATTCCAGATCTTTTAAGACCGCTTCATCAGCGGGTCTGGATGTTCCCGATACTCTGATATAAGTGCCTGTCTCTTTTCCAAGTGACTTGATATAGTATGGCCGGTTTGCCCCCGGATATATATTAATGACAATTACGCATTTTCCTTCAATAGTGTTTACTCCAATGTTCGGAAAAATCTGCGGACAGCACATATCAGAGATAGTATTTGTAATATTGTCTATAATCTTAAAAACTCCATCTTTATCGACACCTACAATCTCATGTGTTTCATCATCGATGCCAATGACAATCTTCCCGCCTGCAGTGTTTGCAAATGCAATGACGCTTTTTATATATTTTTTGCTCTTTTGAGGCACTTCGCGCTTAAATTCAATATTGACAGATTCTCCAAACTTAATTTCATCTACCAGCATTCTCTTTTCTCCTCAATCTGCATTTTTACATTTTTACTCTGCTTTGCAATAAATACCCGCTGATATGTCTTGATAGAATATGCTCTGCATCAGCCAGTATAATTTCAATAATTGGCTGTTTTCCATTAATTATCATTTACCATTATTAGCTATTGTTTCCGAAAGAGTTTGCTTTATGAGTTCCAGAGCGCTCTCCTCGGCCGGATCATTCGTTCCCAGCTCACCGCGAAAAGCTCGGGCGAGGATGGATTTTTTGATAAGGTCAATCTGTTCTAGGACTGTTTCGGATGCTTCTTTAACTTGCCGTTCTTTAGCAAAGAGATCATCTAGAACATGAACTACTTTGCTCTGTTCTTGAATCGATGGTATTTTTAACGCAATTCCACCTAGCTCTTTGGCATTAATATTATTGATTCCAACAGATGATTTTGCTTTTTTAAACATTTGCACTCTTGCCCCTGTAGAATTCAAATACAACACTAAAAAATCTGGAACGATTGCCGCAGACGGCTTGATTTTAATTAAAAAAGAGGCATATGCATAGGATACATCCAATTTAGGAACAAGAACACTTTTCCCAACTAAATCACGACTCCCATTTGAACGAATTATTAATATATCATTTTCATGGATTTGACTTTCTTCTTTAACATCATAATGAGGTAAGAACTTCATATCCTCAAAGCTCAACCCATTCTCAGTTATATTGGGAATCCTAAAAACAGGCATTCCCGCATAACTATAATCACTCTTTTCGGATGTGCCATACTTAAAACCAGTCACAACCTTTGAAAGTACAGTATCAATCCATTCTTCCATCCCCACTCCATGTTCTTTTCTCCACTGAGCAGTTAACTCACCGCTAAAGGCTTTGTGAAGTATAGCAGCTTTACGGGTCTCAAAACTGTCCAACACATCCTGCACCTTTTGCCTGGCTTCATCCAACTTGGCAAATAGACTTTCAATACATTCAACAATACGCTGTTGCTCAGAAAGCGGTGGAATGGGAACAGGATATCCTTGAACATATTTGGGCTGTGCCCTCATCAAGGAACCGCCCACACCGGATACATTTGACAGCATGAATTCACGAAAGTAATTTGACTGAAAACAGCGCATTAAATATTCAGAATTAAGGTACTTATTTCTGACAACAATCCACTCAGAAGAAGCAAGCAGAGTATTGTTAGTATATTTTGATACTTGCCATACCCGATTTATTCTCGGATTAATTTTACACAACAATACATCGCCTTTTTGGACAGATTGTTTTATTGATCCAATTTCATCACCAGACAAAATTTCCGGATAATTACCGGCACTGCTCGGTACACTATATAACTCAAACATTTCGTCAGATTGTTTCGCGGGGTCCATCGAACAGCTATTATATTGATTAATATACTCAATTCTTGTCCAACACCAATTCCCCGGCACCTGATACGGCTGCTCACTCTCCGGCACCAGCGCCGCCTGCAGGCGTTCTTCCAGCGTCAGAACTTCCTTTTTCTTTCCTTTTGCCATCAGTCCTATACCTCCAGCGCCCGCAGTTCTTTCATCACGCTCATAAGCAGGTCGACCGCTTCTTCCAGATTAGCGGCGGCTTCTTCTGCACTATTCGCCGGGTCCGGCAGATCATTATAATCCAGCACCGAATCGTCACGAATCAGCCCCAGATCAAGACTATTGCCCCTTTCAGCAATCTGCTCTCTGGTAAATACACTCCATCGTTCATCCTGCACAGCGTAGCGGTCGCCAGCCTCGTATGCCTTCTCAAAATCCGCAAAGTGCTCTGTTTTTAACGGCGTCGTCTTGCCAAAACCGGGCATATTCGTGCGAAGATCATAGAACCAGACCTCTTTGGTATTTCCTTTATCTTTCTTTCCCCGGCTAAAGAAAAACACATTCGTCTTGACTCCCTGCGCATAGAAAATGCCGGTAGGCAGACGCAATATAGTATGTAAATTACACTTGTCCATCAAGTCACACCGAATCTTCTCGCCGTCTCCATCTGCAAACAGAACATTGTCCGGTAATACCACTGCCGCGCGGCCAGTACCGTCCGTTACCAGACTGCGGTAGATGTGCTGCAGGAAATTCAGCTGTTTATTGCTGGTAGTATGAATAAAGTCGTCACGGGTAGCACGCTCACCGCCCTTCTTGGTTCCAAAGGGCGGATTCGTCAATACCAAATGATAATTATTCATATTCTTCCCAATATTGGAAAGGGTATCCCCCAGGATAATCTGGCCGTCAATATTATGAAGCATCGCATTCATCAGCGCCAGACGGTGGGTATCGTGTACCAGTTCACAACCCGTGAAAGCTTCTTCCCGCTCAAATCTGGCAGTATCTGCATCCAAATCAAATAAATCATCCGTATGTTTTCTCACATATTGGCTTGCGGCAATCATAAATCCGAATGTACCACAGGCCGGATCATTGCAGCGTTCACCAGGCTGGGGTTTCATCAGTCTTGTCATCACATCAATCAATACCCGCGGGGTAAAATACTGTCCGGCACCGGATTTCTTTTCATTTGCATTCTTTTCCAACAAACCTTCATACAAGTTTCCAAGCCCTTCTTCCCGGGCGGAAAACCAATCCAGTTCATTGATTGTCGTGATTATTTTTTCCAGATTTTTCGGCTCTTCAATGTTCGTCATGGAGCCCTGATAAATCTCGCGCACTCTGCCAATACAATGTGTACCGAACAAGCGCAGCAAGTCTTTATAATATCTGTAAAGCTCCAGTCCGGATTTACTGATCAACACATTCCAGCTATAGGCCTGAATCATCTTTTTCTCGTTGTTTAACGCTTCCTGTTCGGGTGTCAGATGATCCCCCTCGATCAAGGTAATCCCTGCGGCAAACTTGCTTTCCGCTTCTGTTTCTTTTGCCATTTTCAAAAACAAAATGTAAGTCAATTCCGTCACATACTGGTGATAGGTAATTCCGTCATCCCGCAAAACATTACAGAGATTCCAGAGCTTGGACACAATTTCCTGCGTAGTCATTAAGCCGTTTTTCCTCCATCATCGTACAAATACTCATTAAGTTCCAACACGATGCTTTCCAATTGATTTAGAAATACTTTATTAATCTTCGTAAAACCGCCCTGCGCCTTAAAACGGCTGTCCTCATCAAATACCCGCACATTCAGCACCGATTCTTCCAGCAGATATTTTTCCATACGCCCGATCCAACTCAATTCCTGTTTGGAAAAGCTGTGCGCTTTTTTCAATTTATCCACCGCTCTGCGGATTCTCGCTTCATGACTGACCAGCGCCGAACCTATGGCATAGCGGCGAATCAGACTGATAATATCTGCGGCCATTTCTTCATTAGTCAACTCAGACAATGCGGTATTCAACTGTTGCACCGTAAAGCCTTCTCTGTCCAGCGTAAGCCTGAGTCCTTTCAAACTCTCTCTGGTCAGTTCTCTCGGGCAGGTGCAAATTATATTAAGCGCCGCAATCTCATTCCGGTTTTTCTGTATAAACTCAGCAAACGCATCAAGATAATCTTCCGGGCGACTGCCTTTTCCATAGCCCCTCTCATGAGAAAGCAGCTCGTCCTCCGCAGCCGAAACAACAACAGGTCTTCCGAGAGTATTTCTGGATTGTTGAACCATCCGGAACAGATCCCGATAGGTAAGCAGGCGATTTCTGGCATCACAAGGCGACTGATTCTCAATCTCCACAATCAGTTGTGTCGGATCAAGTCCACCTGTCATATCCTTAAAATGTTCCACAGACTCCTTGTCCATATTTCGCTTCTTCCGTTGAAGTTTTGCGACAATCTGATCTATCTGACTTTGCAGCTGCTTTTCGTCTTCTAATACTTCCAGCCCGTCCAAAAGCTGGTCAAAGGTTGTAGACGGATTGACAACTACCGGTTTCATAGTGCTGACACTTTCCAGTGCGTCATACACACCAACCGGATCATAAATCTCAAAATGAGTCTTTTTGATCTTAGGGCAAAGGCGCGTAGCCCGCCCCAACATCTGCTCAAACAAAATCCGCGACTTAATGCGGCGCAGGAATACAAGGGTAGAAATCTCCGGCACATCAATACCGGTGGTTAACAGATCCACGGTAACGACAATACTTGGATAGCGCTCATTTTTAAAACGCTTGACAGCCTCCAGGATTTTCTTTTTATCTCCTCCACCCGCTTTTCCGGTTATCTTCATAATAGCATCATTGTCAACCCCGGTTTGCGAATAAATCTCCTTTAAAATCTTCACAATCAAGTCCGCATGGTCATCATTGACTGCGTAAATCAGGGTTTTCCCTTGTTCTTCCGGCGTTTCCGGATCAATATCACGGGCAATTTCAGTCAGCACTGCACGATTAAAATTTTCCGTAATGACCTGCCTGTTGAAATTCTCCAGGTCAAAGTCGAGTTCATCATCCAACAGTTCACTGTTTGTAAGTTCCCCTGTCACCGGATCATAGATCATGATAGAGTCGCCGCTCTTATAATGAATCCCTTCACTGCTCAACTTAGTGGTCAACTCATGAGGTGCATCGTGATCCACCAAATATCCCTCAATCACCGCCTCACGATAAGTATATTTAAATACCGGTTCTCCGAAAATTTCTGTTGTCTGTAAGGCAGGTGTCGCCGTCAATCCGATCTTAACCGCATCGAAATAATCAATGACCGCCCGATATTTGCTTTGATACTCAACCTGATCCCGGTACAGCAATTCTTCCGTACCCATATCCCGGTCGAGAATATATCCTCTATGTGCCTCATCTACGATGATCAGATCATAATCGGTAACGGCAGGCATGGATTCTCCGTCATGATAAAGAACCCTCTTTACCATTCCCTGCACCGTAGCCACCTGAATACGGGTCTCTTTTTCAATACTTTTATCTTCCAGCCCTTTGATACTGTATATATCATCAAGCGTCATCAAATCTTCCAGTTTTACTTCTTTAAAAACATCCGTTGCCTGCTCACCAAGCGCAGTGCGGTCTACCAAAAACAAAACCCGCCGAAATCGTCCTGTTTTCAGAAAACGATATATCATGCCCAATACGGTTCTGGTTTTACCTGTGCCGGTAGCCATGGCCAGCAGAATTTTCTGCCTGCCCTCAATCACCGCGTTTTCTGCGGCTTGAATTGCCCTTAACTGATATTCCCGCAGATTCAGTCCATCCTGATCGCACAATAAATCAAAGGGCAGGGATTTTAAATTTTGATTGCCTGCCTGTATGTCTTTTTCAAGAAGTTCCTGAATGCCTGTGGGACTGATCCAGCCGTGCAATGCTTTCGGTGCATTGAATGGCTTGCGCAAATCTAAAAACCATATGCCGGACTTTGTCTGTAACTGCTCCAGATATGGTCTTCCGTTCGTAGCGAATGTAAACGGAACCTTATATTCTCCCCAGGTACCGATAATGTATTCTGCATCCCCGGAACGGATATTTTTAGGATAATCCTTGCCCTGATAATCAATGACCGAAGGAATATCCTTGTGAATCGCCTTCGCTTCGATGATACCAACCATTTGCAGATCGATAAACAGGGCATAGTCGGCAAACCCCTTGTTGCCGGCCTCAGAATCCGTAGGCCACTCGGCGATCGCCATACAGTGCCCTCTCGCCGGGCGTGTGCCTTTGGCGTAGCGCAGATTTTCCGTATCTGCTTCCCATCCCACTTTCCGAAGCTGCTCGTCAATTAAATACCTGGTCTCCGCTTCTGATTTCTGCCGATTGCCCGCCACCTGGATTGCTTTTTTCTTTCTTTCTTCTGCCGGCATCAAAGGTGCTGCCTGTGCAGCATCTTCCGCCTGTCTTACCAGGGCTTCCTCCCGCTGTTCTTCCTCCGTCTTATTGACCGCCGCAACAGACTGCTGTTCTTCTGGCATAACAAAATCATGATGCAGGTAATTCCAGTCACCATAAGTCTGCATAAACCATTCGCACAGGCTGTATGCCATCTGCAATAATACTTTTCCTTCATTAACAGAAGCATAATTTTCATGTGCAGCTTTATTTCTGATCTTGCGGAGGGCATGAAGAATATCGCATAACCCTCTGTCAATAAAACCATCGCGTAGAAGAACATCAATTCTGGCAACGGCTGTATTGTTATTAGGCAATGGGATCTTATCATATGTAAAGATCAAGTTGACAATGGTTTCGCCAATCATCCCTAACTTCATCAAACAGGAGTTGGCGTCAGAATAGCAATATTGTTCCGCCAAATAACCGAAATTTGCAAGAACGGGAAAATCATTTTTTAAGAAGTCAAAATTGGAGGTCATGGCGTCGTCTCCTTTTCCGTTTTCATCCAGGAAAAATTTGAACTGTATACAATGGATTATATCACAATTCCATGATATAAACTACCGCCTTCTAAACCACACGCTATTTCATTCGCTCTTTCTTTTCCACCCCGCCTCAGGAAATATTGGACTGGTCGAACATTTTTCGAAACTGCGAAGGCGTACACTGATTCTGTCTCTTAAAAGCCCGGTTAAAGGACGCGATACTGGAAAATCCGGACTGCAGTGCAACATCCATGATGGACACCGCCGGGTTCTCCAAAAGCTCTGTTGCTTTCGCAATACGCAGGGAAGTCACATATTCAGGAAAGGACATCTGATAATATTCCCTAAAAAGTCGGGAAAAATGATATTTGCTGAATCCCGCAAAAGCTGCCGTATCTTCCATAGAGACATCACTCATATAACGCTCCCGGAGAAATTTCGATATAGCTTCGAACTTCTGGTCATAAGCTTTCTGCTGCGGTGTCTTCAATGCGGAAATCTCACTCTGCCGCAAAGTATTGTGTTTGCCTACCACGATAAAGAACCGCAGCAGCAGTTCATACATCCGCAACTCCCGAAACGCTTCTCTTCCATAGTAAATATCCTTGATCCGCAGTAAAAGCTCCAGCGGATTCTCTTCAAATGCAACACCGTCATGGATATCCAGAATTGGATCAGAGAGAAAAAGCTGTTTATTGGCCGCAAAATCATAAAGCCGCGGCAAAAATATATTAGAAAATTGAAGGATCAGATTGGGCTGATCTGTTTTCTGAACAATAGAGTGCAGTGTCCTGGGCGCAACAAGCGCAATCTGATCACGGTTCATTTCCCATGTCTGCGTGCCCAGACTCAGCATATATTCATCGTTAAGCGGCACTATGATCTCCATGAAATTATGCCAGTGATTCGGAAAAGTATAATAATAATGTCCATATGAAACATTCAGCGACATCGAATGGTCAAACAGTAAAGGCTCCGACAAATCTGATTTGATCATAAACAGAAGGCCTCCTCATATTACATATATTTATCCCAGTCTCTCGTATATACCACTCCGGCATCAGTCTCAGATGCCATTGCCGGATCCTGAACTCCAAGTAAATATCTCCTCAGAATATCTGTCCGGCTGCTCTTATACTACGTAGGATTCAACAAGGAACGTTATATTATCTGCATTATATATTAATTATTGCTCTAGTTATATATACTATTCGCATAATTTTATGCTTTATTTATTGTACAAATATACTAACTGTATAAATTTGGTATATTGTTACACCATATTATAGAGCAATTTTCTATATTTTTGGCGCAATTTATGAATAGAATTATGCACATTTCAAATGATATAGTGAAGATACCAAAACCGAAGCGCGCATCGGAAATACGATGGGAGGAAAGAACAATGGGTGTTATCAACGGAAAAAATATTTGTCAGATTGCCCTGGTGGTAAAGGATCTGGATAAAACAGTAGAGGAA
>VSOD01000409.1 GCA_009774655.1 Lachnospiraceae bacterium | reverse complement strand
ACACAGATTCTGGATAAGATCTACAACTGCAATGCATATATCGGGCATGAGGGTGTGGAGGAAGCGATCACAGCGGGCGCGGATGTGGTGGTAACAGGACGTGCGGCTGACAGTGCGCTCTTTTTGGCGCCTTTTGCCTATGAGTTCGGCTGGGCGGACGACGACTGGGATAATCTGGCAAGAGGCATCATGGCAGGCCATTTGCTGGAGTGCGGCGGTCAGGGAGCAGGCGGCAACTACATGTATGACTGGAGAAGCGTGCCGCGCATGGAAGATTTGGGATTCCCGATCGCCGAGATCACGGATGACACTTTCGAGATCACCAAGGCGCCCGACTGCGGCGGCATCATCTGCGAGCAGAGCTGTAAGGAACAGTTCCTGTATGAAGTGCTTGATCCGGCCAACTATATCACACCGGATGTAAATGTGGATATCAGCAGGGCTACGATCACACAGGTCGGCGAGAACCGCGTGCGCATCGGCAACATTCACGGCAAACAGCGTCCGGATACCCTGAAACTCTGTGTGGGCTACCACAAGGGCTGGAAGACAGTGTCCATGCTGAGCTTTGCATGGCCGGATGCCTACGAGAAGGCAAGATACTGCGCGGACATCATTATGAAGAAGATGGAAAAGCGGGGCATGAAGGCGGACGATGTACATATCAGCTTTATTGGTGTCAACAGCCTGCATCTGGGCGTTGCGGACATGAGCGAGGAGACGTTGAAGAACCTGAATGAGTGCGTGATGCGGATTGCCGTATTCTCGGAGGACAAGAGCGAATGTATGAAGATCATACCGGAGATCAGTCCCATGCAGCTGAACGGACCTCCAGGAGCCTCTTTCTTCGGCGGCAGAGCACATGTGCAGGAAGTGATGGCGCTTTGGCCGACGACGATTCCCCGCGAAGCAGTTGACGTTCAGACACACATGATCGAAATATAGGCATACGAGGAGGAAAGATGATATGCGCGAAATATATTTGAATGATATTGCACACGGCAGAAGCGGTGATAAGGGAGACACGAGCAACATCTGTGTGTTTGCACGCAGGCCGGAATATTATAAGATCATCGAGAGAGAAGTGACGCCGGAAAGACTCCACGACTTTTTCGGGGATATGGTGAAAGGCGAGATCGTCCGCTACGATCTTCCCAGCCTGGGCGGTTTTAACTTCGTGATGCGCCATGCGCTGGGCGGCGGCGCTACCATGAGCCTGCGGCTGGACAGCCTCGGCAAATCCATGGGCAGTGCGATCATGCGTCTGAAAGTTCAGGTGGAGGATGACGAAGTCTGAGACACAGTTGCAACAGAAAACAGGGGCGTTCCGATAGATTCGCCGACTGGGAAAGGAGCAGAACTATAAAATGGAGACTCAAAAGGAAATGCAGGCGCTTCAAAATCTGACCGTGCTGGATCTGACCAGAGTGGTGTCCGCTCCCTATGCGGCTTCCGTTCTGGGGGATTTTGGAGCAAATGTCATTAAGATAGAGATGCCGGGCAGCGGTGATGACGCCAGAGGCTACGGTCCCTATGAGAATGGGGAAAGCATGTACTATGCCAACCTGAACCGCAACAAAAGAGGCATCACGCTGAACCTGAAAACACAGGAGGGCAAAGACATCCTGAAATCTCTGGTAAAGGAGGCTGATATCCTGCTGGAGAACTACCGACCGGGGGTGATGGATAAGCTGGGGCTGGGCTATGACGTGCTCAAAGAAATCAATCCCGGACTGATTTACGGAGCGCTTTCAGGATTCGGCTCCTACGGGCCATACTCCCAGCGTCCGGGGTATGATATCATATCACAGGGCATGGGCGGCCTGATGAGCGTCACCGGCGCCAAAGGAGGAGAACCCACCAGATCCGGCAACGCGATGGGAGATATTCTGGGCGGCATGAATCTGGTGATCGGCGTGCTGATGGCGGTGAATGCCAGAAATATGACCGGCGTAGGCCAGCGGATCGACGTATCCCTTGTGGATTCGGTGGTGGCAAGCCTGGAAAACGCCTACATCCGGTATTTCAAGTCAGGGGAACTTCCGGTGCGAAACGGCAATGCTTATGCTTCCATAGCGCCCTACGACACTTACCGGGCGAAGGACGGACGGGTCATCATCGCCTGCGGCAATCAGAAGCTGTATGAGCGACTTTGTAACGAAGTGCTGGATATGGCGTGGATGATCACCGACGAACGGTTCTTGAATGTGCCGCTGCGGGTGGCCAACAATGAGATCCAGAAGCAGTATATCGAGGAGTGGACCATGCAGTATACGGTGGATGAGATCGTGGAGAAGGTGCTGGCAAAGGGGATACCGGCAGCGCCCATCTTCAACGTCAGGCAGATCACCGAGGATGAGCATATCGCGAAGGCGCGAGAGATGTTTATCGAGATCGACCATCCCACGATCGGCAGGATGAAGGTGAACGGAAGCCCCATCAAGCTGATGGATATGATGCCCAGAATCAACTGCCCCGCGCCTACGCTCGGACAGCACAATGAGGAGATCTTGGAAGGACTTGGCTACACGGCGGAGCAGATCGCGGACTTTAAAGAGCGGGGCGTGATCTAGGAGGGGATTTAGAATATTTTAAAACAGTGTCCGGATGTTCCAATCCGATTTAGGGATACCCTGTGAGGTTTGCTTTAAAACTGCACAGGGTATCCCTTTTTGCTGGGCCGCTGTGTTGATAAACGGGTTACTTTCATGTATCTGTTAGATGGACACGGAAAGAAAACCGGGATTGACGTCTAACCGTTTATAAATATGTGCAGGACATATTGCGCCCGGGACGACGTTATGCTATACTCTCTTTTACTGTAGGACAGAATTTTTACAACAGTATTCAAGAAAGGGGCGTGCCGTGCACAGAGCAGGAAAGCAATCATTTGTCCAGATGATGAATCTGATGATGGGAATCCAGATGGCGGCGGTCTCCGTGCTGCTCATTATCTTCGCAGTATCGGTCTATTCTGCGGCCCGGAAGGAAACGGACATTGCGGCCGAGAACTTCCTGCATATCTATGCGACGCAGATCGAGAACCGCATCCAGAAGGTGGACATGCAACTGACGACGATCATCAATGAAGATGAAGATCTTCAGTTGCTGGAGAGCGAAGATGAGGCGAAGAGACATTATGCTTCCGTGCGGCTGGCCCAGAGTATAAACGATATCATCAACATAGACCAGAGCGCGGATATTTTTGTGATCACGGAGGCGGATCATAATATCTGCATCGACGCGAAAGCGGATAACCTGCCATACGCGGACAAGAACAGCCTTCGCAGTATGTTCATGGATTATGCGGAGCCGGGGCGGCAGACGGACGGTTGGAAGTTTCAGAAGATAGGGGATACCTTCTATTTGTACCGGGCCATCGTGAGCAACCGGCGTGTCACGGCGGCGGCAATTTCTGCGGAGTCGCTGTTGAAGACGGTCTCACTGCGGGATGTGGATACATACGGCTTCGTGCTTACCGATGCTGATGATATGGTCAAAGCGTATGCGGGTTATCCTCTGTTTGATCATGAGGTGGATATCCGCATCGATGCGCTTCGGGCAGTTCGTAACCTGGAGAACAGGGAAGAGATGTTGAATGGACGGGTGAGGCTGTATTCTTATGAGAGCCGGACGAATGTATTTCGCCATTTATACAAAAACGCCATCTTTATTCTGGCTGTTATCGCCCTGCTGTGCGTTTTTGATCTATATTTCATGGGGACGGAGCGAAAACAGATCATTCAGCCGATGCAGGGTATGATTCAGGATATGGAGCGCATCCGTGGCGGCGATTATGAACTGCGGGTGGAGGAGCGCGGCGACAATCAGGAATTTTCGCTGCTGTCCCGGACTTTTAATCAGATGATGGATGAGATCGTGAATCTGAAGATCCGTTTTTATGAAAAGCAGCTGGCTTTAAGCGATGCGGAGCAGAAGTATATCCG
>VSOD01000408.1 GCA_009774655.1 Lachnospiraceae bacterium | reverse complement strand
CAGGTATACATCACATTGTCCGCCTCTCTGGCTATGGAACTGCCCACCACATTGACGATGCCCAGCACCTTGAACCCGCGTGCTCTGGCTTCCCGCAGCGCTGCCAGCGTATCCGCCGTCTCACCGGACTGGCTGATCACCACCACCATGCCGCCCTCTTCCAGGATCGGATTACGGTAGCGGAACTCGGACGCCAGATCCACCTCCACCGGAATGCGGGCCAGCCCCTCGATCACATACTTGCCCGTCATGCCCGCATGGTAGGCCGACCCGCAGGCCACGATATGAATCTTGCGGATGCTCTTAAGCTCTTCATCGGTCATGTTCAGCTCTTCGATCACGATATCATGATCTTTGATCCTGGGCAAAAGGGTGTCCGTTACAGTTTTTGGCTGCTCATACATCTCTTTTAACATAAAATGCTCATAGCCGGCCTTCTCCGCCGCATTGGCATCCCAGTCGATGGTCACGGGTTCCTTGTGGATCTCCTCCTCGTCCACCGTATAGAAATGCATATGATCCGCGCGCAGCCGCACGATTTCCTGATTGTCCACGTAATATATTTTCCGCGTGTATTTTAAGATTGCCGGCACATCGGACGCGATAAAACATCCGTCCCTGTTCTGTCCCACCACCAGCGGCGAGTCCTTCCTCGCCGCAAAGATCTGATCCGGGCAGTCCGCGAACAGGATGCCCAGCGCATAGGAGCCCTCCACGCGGTGCAGTACCTTCGTGATCGTCTCCATCGGATTGCCTTTATCATAATAGTCCAGCAGGTGCGCCAGCACTTCCGTATCCGTCTCGGAGACAAACTGATAGCCCTTTTCCGTCAGCATCTGCCTGAGCTGGATATAATTCTCGATGATGCCGTTATGCACCACCGTGATCGTTCCTTCCGAGTTAAAATGCGGATGCGCATTCACATTACTGGGCACGCCGTGGGTGGCCCATCTCGTGTGCCCGATCCCGCAGATGCCCTGCATCGTCTCCCCGTCATGGGTCAGGTTCTCCAGAATCTTCAATCTGCCCACGGATTTGGTGATATTGATCTTCTCCCCGTCGTAGATCGCCATCCCCGCCGAATCATATCCACGGTACTCCAGCCTGGACAACCCGTCCAGAATGATCGGCGCCGCCTGTTTCGTTCCGATATAGCCCACAATTCCACACATACTCTAAATCCTCCTGTCCCGGAAACTGCTACACACCTTCCTTAACCCCAGTACTCCTTGTTATTTGACATCCTGACCACCATTTTATCCGGCAGCGCACGGTAATGCCGGCCAAGCTGATATCCTATGTACCTGGCTCCGCTCTGCATCATCACATGCGGGATCTGACTCCTGTGGCCGCTCTCGCGAAGGTGTCTGATCAACTGTCGTACAAGACGGATCCCCTCCGATTCCGAAGGATAAGCCGCGAAGACCTCCGGATGCTGCGCCTGGGAAACCCCCAGATCAAAATTCCTCTGGAACTGCTTTCTGTTCGAATAATCATGGGAATGAATCACCCTGGCCTCCGCCGTATATGCAATCCCGTAACCGGCTTCCACCGCCCTGGCGGCATAGATCATATCTTCGTTAAATATTGTATGTTTTACAAAACCACCTAATTCATCGAAAATTTTCCTGTTATACGCGGCGCACACATTGGAGCAGAAAAATGTCTTGATGCCCAGTGTCTCAAGGTCCGCCTTCGTCTTAATCTTCGACTGCTCCGGATAATTGAAATTCCGTGTATATTTCTCAATCTCGCTGCTGTCCCCGTCCGCCAGCTGTCTGGCATAGGCCACCGCCACATTCTCTTTGCCCAACTGCTCTAAAAGTCTTTCCACCAGATATTCGTCAGCCGGAACGGCATCCTGCGTCATCATGATAAAAAAGTCCGTATCCGAATACTGCACACCACGGTTTCTTGTCCTGCCGTGATCAAATTCCCGTCTTGATAAATGTTTTACGACCATATCCCGGTGCTCTTTCTGAAAAGACGTCCCGTAGATCAGACGGTCATAATATTTCTGCTCTGTATTCATGATGATGATCCGGTTCGGCAAAACACTCTGCTTCCCCAGCTTCTCGATCAATGTCAGGAATTTGCCGTCCGGCTTGTAGACAGGGATGATGATATCTGCCTTTTCCACACTGTTCTCCTCCGTTGCCCTACCTGTTTTATTTCCGCTTTCCGCGCCAAAAGAGGCCGCTCTGTATAAGACCGGCCTCTTTGCTCTGCTTATTTTTTGATATATCCGTTTGTCTCGTTATAAATCTGTTCACTGCATCGCTTCACATCATCGGAAGGCTCATAGCTGCTGTCATCAAACAGGAACTGATGCAGCCACCTGACATTGTCTTCCAGACTGAGCGGAATGACACAGTCACCCTTGGAACCGATCCTCGCATTCACACGGTTTGACTCCTGCGGGAATCCTGACGTGTCTGAAATATAATAGGAATTGACATTCCCCAAAAGCTCAATGATCTCCGTCAGATCCAGTGAAGTATATACCTCATTGAACACTGCGTTCGCTGTCTCTGTCAGCTGCGTTACAGATGCCTTCTTGGCCTGATCCGCTATCGCGCTGAGCACTTCACGCTGTCTCTCTGCACGTCTGAAATCGTCTCCGGCCGTATAACGAATACGGCAGTAACCCGTAGCCTGCAGACCGTCCAGCATCTGCTTTCCTGCAGATTTAACCGGCGTATAGGTACGTTTCAGATCCTCGGCTATACACAGCTGGTAGTTGTTCAAATGGCTGATCTCTACATCGTCCACTTCAATGCTGACACCGCCCAGGGCATCGACCGTATCTGTCAGACCGGCAAAGCCGACGGTAACGAAATCCGTAATATTCAGGTCAAGGTTGAGATTAAGCATACTGATCGCCATCTCAGGACCGCCCTTCGCATACGCCGCATTACTCTTGTTGTATGAGTCGTTGCTCAGATTCAGATACGTATCACGATATACGGATACCAGTTTGCATTCTCCCGTATCCTGATTGATGGAAGCGATCATGATCGTATCGCTTCGCGTATTCTTCGTCAACGCGCCCGTGGTGGAATCCACACCGAACAACGCGATGTTCCTGAAGCCCTTCATCGTCGTCTCCTGTGCCTCCACAACCTGCTCATTGATGATGATATCGTCTTCATCCAGGTCGAGCTTACCGCTCTTCGTCCCCGACATAACGCTGTACAGAACGAATACCGCGATGATCAGAATGATGATTTCTATAATAAAAATAATGATCCTTCTGCGCTGTTTCTTGGCCTGTGCTTTCTTGCTGCTCTTCTTGCCGGAAGATTTCTTACCAGATCCCTTACGGGCGGATGAGGAAGTACTCCCCGAAGACTTCTTACTGCTGCTTTTCTTACCACTCTTGCTGCCAGAACCGGATCCGGAAGATTTCTTCTTCTTCGGCGCTACCCGCTCCTCTTCATATTCATAATCTTCATCTCTGTATTTAGCCATACAATGTACTCCTTAACATGATCGATTTTTCCTTTTGCATGCTCATATTACCGTTCTACAAAAAACTTCCAGCAAATATTCTCTCACAAACTACAACAAAAAGCAAGCCATAGCGTAAGCACGTCTAATATTATACGGCATCTTCCTGAATTTGCAATAAAATAATTTATTTTTCCGAAAATCTTAAGAATTTATCTTCGGATTAGTATTTCACTAATAAGCGTTTTTATTTATAAAGCCTTTAAAGATCGTTAAAAACATGATCTTAATATCAAAGGACATGGTCCAGTTCTCAATATAGAAAATATCGTACTCGATGCGCCTTTTGATGGAGGTGTCGCCCCGGTAGCCATTGATCTGCGCCCAGCCGGTAAGCCCCGGCCTCACCTGGTGCTTCACCATATACAGCGGAATCTCTTCTTTAAACTTCTCAACAAACTGCGGCCTCTCAGGCCTTGGCCCAACCACGCTCATGTCGCCCAT
>VSOD01000407.1 GCA_009774655.1 Lachnospiraceae bacterium | reverse complement strand
CGACAAACCTGTATAGATGTCTCATGAAAATGGTCTTTAGACAGGTTTATCGGAATAAATCGAAAATCGGAATAATCCAGGTTGAGTACGGTTTGATCGTTCAGGAGGATCTTGATATCCAGAATAAAAGTCTTGTCGGTGACAGAAGCGCCCAACTCGATAGGGTTGGTGATTTCCGCAGAGTGCAGCTGTTCGGGCGCAAGGTGAAGAAGAGAACAGACAAGTCCTTTCAGTACTTTGTTGTTTCTCTGTAGAAGTGCCCGAAACAGGTAATCATTGGTCATGGGGATCGGCAGCGGTCCAAAAGCAGGAAAAGTAAATTCCGGCATGCTGGCATCCGGACGAGACGGCGAAATACAGTCTGTGCCAGTGAAGGTTGTAGATGGGGTGCATGAATTGATCTGTGTCATAGAAGTGTCCTTTCTTTCGGTTAGAATCGTTCCGCTTTTTGGAGCGTAGAGCGGAAGTAAATGATACTGCAAATAGAAGTGTTAGTTGACTATATTTGTTTATACCATGGATTTGGTTGAAAAACAATACAAATGTGGATGGAAGACTGTAGAAAAACAACAGCATATGCAGTACACAGAAAAGAAGCAGATAGAATATCTTGTATCAAATCTGAAATGATACGGCTGTAAATACGAGATGTGGTATTGTGCATTTTTGACAAACCGCAGACAGAGACGGCTTGGAATGGGCTGGATGCGTTACAGTTTGCGGCCGGTTAGGCCGTGAACTGTAACAGTGGTAATGATCCTGTAAATGGAAATCCGGATATTGATTTCGTATCACAAAAGATTATAATATAGTTAACGACATTAGAAATTTCGTTTTCGGCCTTGCAGGAGCTACCGTATATGGCTCCTGCAAGAGCCGGAAACAGAAATTTGTTATGTCGTTTACTATAAATACAGGAGTACAGAAAAATCCGGTTATGTAGATCAGAGAAAAGAGGTAATTGCGGTATGAGTGAAAAATTAACACCCAAGACACAACAGATCATGGAGGAGCGTTTCGGATGCGATACGCTGCTGGCCCTTGCCACGGTTGAGGATGGCAGACCCTATGTGCGCACTGTGGACAGTTTTTACGAAGACGGTTCCTTCTATATCATTACTTATGCATTGTCCAAAAAAATGCAGCAGATCGCGAGGCATCCGGAAGTTGCGGTGTGCGGCGAGTGGTTTGTGGGGCATGGGAATGCGGAGAATATGGGACATATCCTTAAGGAAGAGAACAGGGAGATAGCCGATAAGCTGCGTGTTGTTTTTGCGGAATGGTATGACAACGGGCATACGGATGAAAGCGATCCTAACACGTGCATTCTCCGGATCAGACTGACCGACGGTTCCCTGGCCGATCACGGAACATGGTACGAGATTGATTTCACAGAGCAGTAAGGTGAGAAGGCCTTGAACTGTAACACGAAGGCTTAACTTTATGAGTATGTGTGTAAACAAGTAATTGCATCCGAAGGCGGGGTGCTTTATACTGGAATTATAAAGAAGGGGTATCTGTGCGGGCTGCGGGGCTTGCCGCAGACTGATACAGCGCCGGAAATGGAGGAAATGGAATTATGCAGGAACAAAAATTATCTGCCGCGGAAGCGCTGGAGAAACTTAAGGAAGGAAACCAGCGTTTTCTGAAGGCTGAGACGAATCCGGGGGATGTCTCTCCCGCGATCAGACAGCATACTTGTGAAAACGGGCAGAGTCCCTATGCAACCGTGATAACCTGTTCCGATTCAAGGGTGATCCCGGAAGCCGTTTTTTGTACAGGCATCGGTGAACTGTTTACGATTCGCGTGGCCGGTAACGTGATGGATCATCATCAGCTGGGAAGCGTGGAATACGCGGCGGATCATCTTGGAACCAAACTGGTGGTGGTACTCGGCCATACGAACTGCGGTGCGGTAGGTGCGGCAGTGCATCATGATCCCAGCGGTTTTGTGAAATACATAACCGACGAGATCCGCAGAGCGATCGGGGACGAGAAGGACGAGACCAAGGCAAGCTGCCTCAATGTGCGCAGAAGTGTAGACGTTATCAAAGAAAGCCTGAAGGATATGGTGGAGAAAGGGGACCTTACGGTGTGCGGCGCTCTCTATCATATTGACAGCGGAGAAGTTGAATTCCTGGATTAAACGTTTTTTGGATTGGGCCGGTCGATACACCGGCTCTTTTCCCTGCCGTAATTTGTATCAGAAAGTCGCAAATCTTTATCAAATCTTTAAAATTACCCTGTATCCTGTTTTTAACGATCAATCAGGCAAAGCAACTCAATATATGTAGGAACAGCATATATGGAAGATAAGCCATGGAAGCCTGTATGGTCATTGCGGATAGGCGTGCCGGCGTATGGCCGGATGCGGAAGCATGATCCCGGAGGTTTGTCTGAGCGCTGCCCCGGAAGGCCGATCCAATCACATGAAAAACAGGAAAGGAAATCAAACAAATGGAACAAATTCTGGAAATCAACAGGTTGACCAAAACATTCAAAAAGCAGACCGTGGTTGACGAAGTTTCTTTTGGTGTTACAAAAAATTCTGTCTATGGGCTGCTGGGGCCGAACGGCGCAGGCAAATCTACGACACTTAAGATGATCACCGGTATGCTGCAGCCGTCTTCCGGCAGTATCAGCTTCGAGGGGCATACATGGAGCAGGGAGGATCTGAGGAAGATCGGTGCGCTGATCGAGACGCCGCCGCTTTACGATAATCTGACAGCCAGAGATAATCTCAGGGTGAAGACCATTATGCTGGGTCTTCCGGAATCGCGCATCGACGAGGTGCTGCAGACGGTGGACCTGACCGGGACGGGCAGGAAAAGAGCGGGGCAGTTTTCCATGGGAATGCGGCAGCGACTTGGCATCGCGCTGGCGTTGCTGAACCGCCCGAAGCTGCTGATCCTGGACGAACCGACGAATGGTCTGGATCCGCTGGGCATTCAGGAGCTGCGTGAGCTGATCCGGTCTTTTCCGGAGCAGGGCATTACCGTCATATTGTCCAGCCATATTTTGAATGAAGTGGAGCTGATCGCGGATCATATCGGGATCATGGCCGGGGGCAGGCTGGGGTACAGCGGCGAGATAGACCACGAAGAGGATCTGGAAGCGTTGTTTATGAGAGTGGTGCAGGAGTGCAGAGGGAAGGAGGCCGTGTGATGAGAGAGAATAAGAGTAACATGCCGGCACTGGTACGCGCAGAGCATTTGAAAATGAAACATACTTTTGTCCGGATCCTGCCGGCGGCGTCCGCACTGATGGCCCTGTTTCTTGTGTTCAGCTTTGCGCCCGGGATATATTTTGCCGTGAGCGCATGGAACTGGTGGTATACCATGCTGCTGCCGGGGATGCTGGCGGTTCTGTGCTATCTGGTGATCAAGCGGGAAAAGAAGCTGCACTACTGTAATCTGCTTTCTTCCCCGCTTGCACCGTCTGCCTGCCTGCTTGGCAAGATTCTGTACTGTACGCTGGCGCTTTGTCTGGCGAATCTGCTTCTTGCACTTGGAACGCTTGCGGCAGGCATGGTCTGGGGAAGCGGCATTCCGCTGGTTAACTCTCTTGCAGCGGCCGCATTGCTGAGCATTTGCTCGCTGTGGGAGATTCCCTTTTTCCTGATGGTCAGTGCACGCCTCGGCGTTTTTGTGAACCTTTTTTCCTGTATGGTATTGACGCTGGGGGCAACGGTGATGCTGGCCGGTTCCGGACTGTGGTGGCTGTGTCCGGCGGCAATTCCCGTGCGGTTGATGTGTCCGGTACTGGGGATTCTGCCAAACGGCCTGACGGTGCCGGCGGACAGTCCGCTCTGGGATCCGGGAGTGGTGCTGCCGGGGATCGTGCTTAGTCTGCTCTGGTTTGCCGTGCTTACAGCAGCGGCGGGCCGTATTTTATGGAAGGGAGAGAAGGGGGCAAAATGAAGACAGTGTTACGCTGCCTGCGGGCAGATTTTCTGAAAATAAAAAATACCGCGCTTTTTGCG
>VSOD01000406.1 GCA_009774655.1 Lachnospiraceae bacterium | reverse complement strand
TCCTTTTTCTGCTGATCCAGTCTGTCATCCAAAGTCTTTAACTTTGACCGGGCGGCGGTAACATTGTCATCAGCGTTTTTCTTTTCCGCATCTGCCTTCTTGATGTCGTCCAATATCTTATTTTTCTTCGTCTCCGCCTGTGTTCTCTCTTTCTTTGCTGTTTCCCAATCCGGGAAGCTCAATTTCTCAAGCGTCTTTAATGTGGCTGTCGTTGTGGTCAGTTCCTGGTTCGTTTTTTGTCTCTTTTCGCCAAGTTCCTCTTTTTTCGAATTGAGCTTCTCTGTCTCGTCTCCCTGCGCAGTTTCGAGATCTTTTTCGGCCTTCTCAAGTGTCATGCAGTCCCGACCAATGGAATTACATTTTTTTATGTTTTCCATTGCCCTTGTCTCAACCTGCGTTTTCGCTTCCTTTACTGCCATGAGCAATTCTTCGAACGATTTCTCCTCTGCCTCCATGTCCAGAAGCGGGTTTTCCATGCAGTCTGATATCGTTATCCTAAGCTGCTCCTCGAACTCTTCCAACGATATCTTTGCTTTTTCTGCCTCCGTATTTGCATTGTTCTTTTTATCCAGAAGCTCAGATTCCTTTTTCTGCAGTTTTTTGAAATCATCTTCGGAAATCGAAACGTCTTTAAGCTCAGCCGGCTCCGGATGATGTACGGATCCGCATACCGGACATTTCTCTCCTTCTACAAGTTTTCCTGCCAAAATACCGGCTCTGCTGTCTTCGAGAATGCGCTCAGCCTCTTCTCTCCTGCCGCTCGCTTCTTCGTATTTGTCACGTATCTCTAAAAATGTGTTCTGTTTTTTGGCAAGGTCCTTTTTCTTAGCCTCTCTTTTCGGCATCTGATCGTCTATGACTGCATCTAAATCCGCCAGAAGATCCGTCAGCTTTTCACTCTCATTTTTTGCCGCTGTCAGCTCAGCCGGCTTACCTTTTAACGCCTTAACTGTTTCGGTAAGCGCTTTGATCTTCTCTTTCAGAGCTTTCTCAATTTCTTTCAAGTCTGCTTCTTTCGCACTGATAGTGTCATCGAGTTCTTTGAGTTCCTTCAGCTTTCCTTCCAGTTCCTCTTTTTGCTGATATCGCTTTTCCTCATCGTCAATCCGGCTGATCGTTTGTCGTAATCTTTCAACCTCCGGTTCCTGTCTACAGGCAGCGTCAAGTGCATCTTCCGCCTGCTTTACAGCTGCCTCGGCCGCCTCCAGACTGGATTTGGTTGTTTTAATCTGATTCTGGGTCAGCGATGCTTCCTCACGCTTTTGCGTCCATGCGGTATAGGCCGGATTCACATGACGAGTGGCTTTCTTCTGTCTGTCCAAAAGCTGTTTCTGCTCATCAATTTCCGCCTTTCTTTTTTCAAGCTCCTCTCTTTCCTTTTCCAGTTTGTCCCGCTTCTCGATGAACCGGTTATTGATCTCAGCGCGTGCACGCGTGTCTTTGTTTTTCTCTAACTCCTTCTCTGCTTCTTTCAAATCTGCTTTCATGCGCTCTAATTCTTCTCTGTCTGACAAAATCAAACGTTCCATTACCACTAAAAGTTCATCCAGATTCCATGCACTTCCAGATCGTCCGGCCCTGCTCTTAAGATCCTCCAGTTCATCAAACAGCGCATCTTCTTCCTTTGCCGACACATCCTCAAAATGCTGAATAATACTCTTTTCAGCATTTTCCTTCATCCTGTGGCTTGCATCCATTCGATCTTTCAATTTGTACTCTATATTTTTATAGCCGTCTGTTAGAAATATGGTGCGTAGTATCTCTGTTCTCTGCTCCGTTTTCGCATTCAATAAATCCCAGAATTCCCCCTGTGCGATCATTACGATCTGTTTAAACTGCTTCTCATTGATGTGCAGCAGTTCCTTTACGGCAGTATTAACCTGCGTCAACCCCTCTATCGGCGCCTGCCCCTCTTCGTAGAGAACCGCCTTTTCCTTTTCTAATATCACACCGGAACCACGTTGTTTTTGCCTTTCATAAGAGGGTTGTCTCCAGACATGAAATTCACGGCCCTGATGTGAAAAATAAAAGTCCACATAGCTCTGAACAGAATCTTTGGCATACTCACTTCTCAAATTTTTCGTATCTCTATATGTTCCGCTGGTCGTTCCGTATAACGCAAAACATATTGCATCAAATATCGTAGTCTTCCCCGCACCTGTGTCTCCGGATATCAAAAACAGGCCCTTCTCTTCAAAGGTAACAAACTCTATATCCGGAATCCTCCCCGCATAGGGGCCAATGGCACTTATGATCAGTTTAACCGGCTTCATTTATCACACCTGCCTCTCGTGCTGCTGTCCTCATGACATCCATTTCCTCTTCTGTGATCTCACAACCATACATCTGCCTGTAAAAATCTCCGATCAACTCAGGAAATGATTTGTTTTCGGCAATTCTGCTGATATCCACCTGCTCGATATCTCTTGTATGTGAATTGTCATAATCAATCCGAACCGTATTCGGATAGGTCTGCTGGAATACTCCCATTGCATCATTGATGATCTCTTCATCGGTCAATGTTGCATAGATGAAATCATCCGGCGCTTTTACATTCTTTTTATCCAGCAGTTCCTTCAACTTCCCCTTTATATGTCTCAGGTTCCTCATCGGCTTTAAGTGGACAGGCTCTATTTTAACCCCTTCCTCTGCTGATACCGTAATAAGACAAACCGACTTTTCATTATTCGCTTCGCTCAGCGAATATTTAAGAGGTGAACCTGCGTACCTGATCTCCTCCCTTCCAACTTTTTGCGGAGAATGAATATGGCCCAATGCTACATAGTCAAAATCATCAAAGCAGTCATATCCAATTTTTTCAACCATCCCAACACTCTGGGTTCCAACGCTCTCAGAACCTGCAAGTGCGGGATCCTCTCCCTTCCCTGCAACAAATTGGTGTGCCACCAGAATATTCTTATTTCTTTTGTCTATAAGCGTGTTTCTTATAATAGCTCTCACAGCGTCATCGTAACTGTTTATATCCTCGTCAGGAAAATAATGTCTTACCTGGGAGGCTTTTACAAACGGCAGCATATATACAGCAACCTCTGTATCTCCGTCTACAAAACTCTGCCTGTGAAGTGTTCCGTCAAAAACAGCCGATATGAATATCTGATTGGATGCAAACAGCGTGCTTCCGAAATTCAAACGCTCGTCCGAATCATGATTTCCGCTCACCATAAACACCTTTATTCTCTTTGCTGCCAATGCAATTAAGAAATAATCCAAAAGTTTCGTAGCCGCCTCGCTCGGAACAGATTTATCATATACATCCCCGGCAATCAGTACGCCGTCTATGGATTCTTCCTCCGTGATATGAAGAATCTGGTCAAGGATATACTTCTGATCCTCGATCAAATCAAAATCGCCCAGTGTTTTTCCTAAATGCAAATCTCCTAAATGTAAAAATTTCATGCTCTCACTTTCTGCTCTGCAGACCTCTCTCTATTTCTATCCAACTACTCCCGACTCCATAAGTTTGCTTTTTCTATTGCCAGTTTAATTATACCAGTTTCTGCTTCTGTTTGCCACAAGAATACAGGGCATAACAACCGCCATACCAAATTTCTGTTTCCGGCTCTTACAGAAGCCATATACGGCAAACCTTCCATGGCGGTGATATGGTTTCCGGTATCTATGAGGACTGCGGCATACGACTGAAGAAGATCCGTGAAACCGGACGGGACGTTCTGCGGCTCATCATTCCGGATAAACATAACCGCTTTCCGGAAGACGAAAACTACATGGAACCCTACCGGCATCAGGAACTGGAAATGTTTGAAAATCAGGAAATACACGATCTGAATTTTCAGCAATGCCCTGAAAAAAGCCCGAAAAGCAAAAGACATCAACTTAACCATCCTGAAAGGCAAAAAATATATTTCCAAGCCATTCCTCTATTGTTATTTTTGAAGTACCGGCTTCAAATCGCCTTCCCTCCATCCACAATGTGGAATCAGCACATAAAACATGTAGATTATCC
>VSOD01000405.1 GCA_009774655.1 Lachnospiraceae bacterium | reverse complement strand
TAATTGATGTGAAAATGGGCGCGTATTTGCATAAAACTTAAAAAAATACAGTTAAGAACAACAAAGAACACGCCGAGTTCGAATAGTAAACAGAAAGCCGGGAAGGCGCATAAATAGCGGACTTTCCGGCTTTTAATGTGAGGCGTGATACCTTTTTGATACCTAAAAATGTATAAGTTCATATAGATTTTATCTGAGCATCTATCATAGGTAAAGATAAATTGAAAAATTTGGCGAGAATAATTTTGCGAGTCAAAGGGGTTACGCCTTTTCATTAAGGATTTAATCCATTTACTCCATTACAAATAAGCTGAGTGGCAATTTTGATGATATTTTCAAGGGGAATTTTTTTGCCGTCAGCGACCCATTGCTTATAGATTTCCAAAGTGCTTTGTGCCACATATGTCATAATGATATTCTGGACATATGGATTTTCGGCAGATGGCTGTGAACCGGTTTTCCATGTCTGGTTCATAATATCGTTGGTGATC
This sequence comes from Lachnospiraceae bacterium, assembly GCA_009774655.1. GTDB lineage: Bacteria > Bacillota > Clostridia > Lachnospirales > Lachnospiraceae > UBA3282. The sequence goes on along the minus strand of VSOD01000405.1, from coordinate 3,507 downwards.
TTGCGGCTGATATATTTGTAATTGCCGCTGCATGTGATCCGTTCCCCCAGTTTCCCCAAGTCCTCACTGCACAGAAAAAATTCCCGTGTGATCTTGTCCATGTCGCGGGGGCGTTCCAGTCCCTGGGTACGCCTGATAAAATTCTGCGCCATTTCATTTTGGATCTCCAGAAGAAGGTCATCCAACGTGTTGTAATGTAAATAAAATGTTTTTCGATTGATCTTGGCGCGCTGCGTCAGTTCCTTGACAGAAATCTGTTCATAATCCATTTCACAGATCATTTCTTCAAAGGTTTTACGGATAAATTCTTTTGTCCGCTGAACCCGCAGGTCTTCTTTTTTATTTTCTGCCATATACATCTCTCCTTAAAAACGATATTGTATAGAAAAAAGCTGCCTGATATGTTTTGGAATTTTATTCCCAACGGTAAAAACAAAAGTCTGCAGAATTTTGGCTTATTACCGCAAGGATAAATACTCGCTTGTATCATAATACAGGCAGGTATAAAAATCAACATGAGTGTATTATAGAATTTACGGAATGTATATAAATGTTAGTTTTTACACTCATGTCAAAGTAGTGGGACTCATGCGCAAAAAAGCAGGCTATAAGTTATGTCACATTTCCGCCACTTGTGGGGCGTAAACCACAGAATCATTTTGTTTGGTGTGGAGTCGGGCGCTTTTTCCGGATTATAATAGACATAAGGTTGGCTGCAATCCTGATTTTTCGGCAGACCGGAAGGTTTTCAGGTGCTTTGGATAAAGAGGCAATAAACTAAAATTTCAGGAGGATATGATGTATATGGAAAATATTTCAGACACACTTACGCTTTATAATGGAGCAAAAATTCCCGGACTGGGTTTCGGTGTATGGCAGATTTCTCCCTTGCATACAGCAAAATGTGTGAAAATGGCAATCAGGGCAGGATACCGCAACATAGATACGGCGGAAGGTTATATGAATGAAAAGGGCGTAGGGGAAGGCGTGCGTCAGGCGATGGATGAATATGGTTTAAGGCGGGAGGACATCTTTGTCAGTACGAAGCTCTGGAATGACAACCGGGGCTATGACAAAGCAATGAAAGCCTTTGAGGTATCCCTGAAAAAACTGGGGCTTGAATATCTCGATCTTTACCTGATCCACTGGCCGGCAGTTTCCAGATGGCATGATGACTGGAGGGAGATCAACCGGTCAACATGGAGGGCTTTTGAAGAACTGTACCGGGACGGGCGGATCAAAGCCATCGGCGTCAGCAATTTCCTTGCCCACCATGTGCAGGCACTCACCGAGGACGGCGATATAAAGCCCATGGTAAACCAGATTGAATACCATCCCGGTTTTGGACAGGTGAAAAGCGCGGAATATTGCCAGGCGAACGGCATTGTGGTGGAGGCGTGGAGTCCCCTTGGCAGCGGCGGAGTCTTAAAGAATGGGGAACTGAATCGGATTGCAAAAAAATACAATAAAAGTGCGGCGCAGATCTGTATCCGTTGGCTGCTGCAGAAAAATATCGTTCCGCTCCCGAAATCCACCCATGAAAGATACATCATGGAAAATGCGGATGTATTTGACTTTGCTCTTTCAGAAGAAGATATGGCATCCATTGACCGGCTCCCTTACTGTGGGGGAATGATGTTTGATCCGGACAGCGCCAGGTCATAAATGAGAACAAGGGAAAATGAGGAGAACGATACTTGTCATGGCTTTCGGAATGAGCCTGCTGTTTATCTTAAACGCCTGCGGGAGTGTAGGGAATAAAGGAAATACACTGGAGACGGTTGCCTCTCAGTCTGCTGAAAAAAACACAGGAGACCAAAGCGGGAGAAGCGCTGGCCAGGCTGCCCAGGCAGGACAGGAGGTGGCAAAAACGGCAGAATACGAGACAAAAGAAATCCATGTAGATAAGGAGGGGATGGATATTTACGGAGTTGTCCATATCCCTTCCGGAACAGAAGAAAAGATGCCGGTGGTCATTATGTCCCATGAGCTGGGCGCGACCTTGGACAGGGTAAAAGGCTATGGGGAAGCGCTGGCAAAAGAAGGCTATGTGACCGTCTGCTTTGATTTCTGTGGCGGCGGGTGGGGGAGCCGGAGTGACGGGGAACTGCTGGATATGTCAGTCCTGACCGAGAAGGCGGATCTGGAGGCTGTTCTGGAAGAAGTAAAACAATGGGATTTTGTGGATACCGATTCCGTCTACCTGATGGGAAACAGCCAGGGAGGGCTTGTCACCGCGCTTACGGCATCTGAACACAGGGAGGAAATCCGGGCAGTGATCTTAATCTATCCGGCATTCAGCATTTATGATGACGTCCATGGAATGTTTGACTCGCCGGACGAAATTCCGGAAACCCACAGTCTGCTGGGGCTCAGACTTGGGAACAGGTATTTTGTTGACATATGGAATCAGGAACCTTATGAACGGATCAAGGAATATGGGAAAGATATTCTTCTGATACACGGCGACAGGGATTCTATCGTGCCAATTTCTTATTCCGATAAGCTGGCGGAAACCATCGACCATGTAGAATATCATGTGATCCGTGGTGCAGACCACGGTTATCTGGGAGAAGATTTTGAACTGGCGGTTTCTTATATCCTGGATTTTCTCAACACAGAACAGGCGGCGGTGCAGGAATAAGAAAGCGGCGGTGTTTTGAAAAGAAAGCATCTGTAAAAACAGCAGGAAACAGAATTGATTTATGGAGGTGCAGAAATGAAAACAAGACAGTTGGGAGATTTAACCGTGTCGGAAGTGGGTATGGGATGTATGGCATTTTCGCACGGCTATGGGAAAATCCCGCCGGAGCAGTACAGCCTAGAAGCCATACGCAATGCTTATCAGCATGGCTGCACGCTGTTTGACACGGCGGAGATCTACAGCCCGAACCTTGCGGGGATCGGGCATAATGAGCGCATTGTGGGAAAAGCGTTGAAAGATATGAGAAGGGACGTGGTGCTGGCGACCAAGCTGTTTCTGGACAGGTCGGAAGTCAAAAAGGAAGGATCTGTATATAAAGCAGTCCGCAGGCATCTGGAGGATTCCATGGATCGTCTCCAGACAGATATGGTTGACCTTTATTATCTCCACCGGACAAACGGCGGCATAAGGATAGCGGATGTTGCCGAGGCGATGGGGCTTTTGATAGAGGACGGTCTGATTCGGGGATGGGGTTTATCCCAGGTGGATGTGGATATCATTGACCGGGCGCAGAACGTCACGCCGTTAAGCGCGATCCAGAATATCTATTCCATGGTGGAACGGGATATGGAGAAAGCGGTGATCCCTTACTGCATGGAGCATGGAATTGGGGTGGTTCCTTTCTCGCCCATAGCCAGCGGGCTTTTATCCGGGAAGATCACAACAGAAACAAAGTTTGAGGCAAATGATGATGTCAGGAATTGGGTCCCGCAGCTTTCCAAAGCTATTCCATGGTGGAACGGGATATGGAGAAGGCGGTGATCCCTTACTGCATGGAGCATGGAATTGGGGTGGTTCCTTTC
>VSOD01000404.1 GCA_009774655.1 Lachnospiraceae bacterium | reverse complement strand
GGTTTCTGTTAATTCTGAATTATATGTGGATAAGACGGAACTAATTAAATATACGAATAGCCGTATCGGAAAAGACAGACCGTTGATTTGTTCCAGCAGACCAAGAAGGTTTGGGAAAACAATGGCGGTAACTATGCTGGCAGCGTATTACAGTAAAGGATGTCATTCTGAAAAGCTGTTTGAAGGACTTCAAATAAGTCAGAATGAATTTTTCAAAGTGCATTTAAATAAGTATAATGTAATCTTTTTGGATATCCAGTGGATGTACGGAAATGCGCTTGAGGAAATGAAGAGAGATTCAACTCTTAAAGTAGTGAGTTATATTCAGGAACAGGTGATAGCCGAGTTAAGGGAGGAATACGCCGAATATGTCCGAGACGATGACATTTCATTGCCGTCGGTATTGGCAAAAATCAATGTTATGACAAAAGAACAGTTTATCATTATTATTGATGAATGGGACTGTCTGTTCCGGGAGGACAAAAATAATGAAAATCTTCAGAAGGAATATATCAATCTTTTGAGAGGATTATTTAAAGGAACGCCGTCGGGAGCTTTTTTAAAGCTTGCTTATATTACGGGAATTTTACCAATTAAGAAATACGGCACACAGTCAGCTTTAAATAATTTTCGGGAGCATACAATGGTCAGTCCAAGACAGATGGCGGAGTATGTCGGTTTTACGGAGACAGAGGTAAGGACTATTTGCAAAGAACATGATATGCCATTTAAAGAGATGCAAAGATGGTATGACGGATATTATTTTGAAAAGATAGGGCATATTTATAGCCCTAATTCTGTAATTGAAGCTGTAGATAGCAGGGAATTTGGGAATTATTGGTCTGGAACAGAGACGTATGAGTCTTTGATGACGTATATTGCAATGGATTTTGATGGGTTAAGACAATTGATTGTAGACATGCTGGGAAATCAGAGATGTAGAATTGACGTGGAATCATTTCAAAACGATATTACTTCATTTAAGTCTGCAGATGATGTTATTACCCTGCTGATTCATATGGGATATCTGGCCTATGATAGTAAAACAAAAAAAGTTTTTATTCCAAATGATGAGGTGAGGAGTGTTTTTTGGCGAGCGATTAGAAATGATGGGTGGGAAGAAGTAATAAAGGCGGTTGATGCATCGGAAGCTTTACTTAAGGCAACTTTGGAGATGAACGAAAAAGCTGTGGCACAGATGATACAAGAAGTCCATATGCAAAGTTCTTCCAGTCTGATATATAACAATGAGATTTCTTTGAGCAGTGTGATTGCGCTGGCATATTATAGTGCATGCAGAGATTATACTCTTGTAAGAGAATTGCCGACAGGAAATGGATTTGCTGATATGGTTTTCCTTCCTAAACGTACATCTTTAAATCCGGCATTGGTTGTGGAACTAAAATGGGATAAAACCGCAGAAGGAGCAATCAGTCAGATTAAAAGTAAAGGATATGTGTCTGTTCTTAAAGAGTATAAAGGAAATATTTTGCTTGTCGGAATCAATTATGAGAAGAAAAGCAGAAAACATCAATGTAGGATAGAAAAATTTGAAATGTAATTTTTGCAGTATCAAAATTATTAATAAGTTCGTGTCATTAACTTGAGTGTATGGAGGAAAATAGACAGGCGCTTTTTGAACGGCTGGATACGGACGTTAGGACCAATGTCGGCAGGATTCCCGCGCCCGACTATCTGGAAATGCGGGCAGGCGAATACGGTTATGACAGCTATGCAGAGATGTATGAGGTGGGCTACCGCATTGCCGGATACGAAAAGGTATCTCCCAAAGTGATAGAGGAATGGCACCGCCAGAAAGAACAGGCGCGCCCGTCACTGAAGGAACGGCTTGCCAGAGAACAGGCAAATGCCCCGTTAGACAGCGGTAACCAGAAGAAACTACAGACACATAAAGCGGTGCAGGAGTTGTAACATATCAATCTACTTGTGGACACAGTGACCACAAATGACGATTCACAGCGATAAGGCAGATACGAAACCAGAACGGTCAAGTATCTGCCCTTTTTTCGTTTCACATGCAAATTTCAAAAATACCGAAGGGAGAAGATTTTATGATGTCAGAAAAACAAAGAGCAGCTGAAAACAGGGATATGGCGGACAAAAAGCAGATGCAGGAGATGGCGCTTTTATCCGGTGCCGACAAATACGGCATCTATCAGTTAAAGGACGACCCGGAACTGAGCAGGCTGCGCTTTAAGGGGACATGGTCGTTAAAGCAGGCAGGGATTCTCAAAGAAAATGCGGAGGCTGTCGCGGTCAAGCCGGAAAATTATGATCTGGTCTATGTAGGGGACCTGTCAGAACTGAAAGCAAAGACTGCCGGACTCTACACACAGGAAGATACGTTGCACGCTCTCTTTGAGGAATTTAATATCTATCAGCCGGGGGATTACACAGGACATCCCCTCTCCGTGGGCGATATCGTAGTGCTGCGGGAAGAAGGGAAGAACAGTGCGCATTATGTCGATACAACGGGCTATACCGAAATGCCTCATTTTATCCGTATGCTGCAGAATAGGAAGAAAAAAGAGCAGGAAACGGACCGTGCCCGGTCGGAGGGCAGGCAGATGAGAAAAGAGTCCCTTAGAGAAAAACTTGCTGAGCGCAAGGATCTTGCGGCGGATGCTGGAAAGAACCATCCTGCCAAGAAACAGGAAAGGTCGTTGTAAGGGAACTTGTGGACATTGTGACCACAAGTATGGAGGCATATATGAAAAGAGTCAATATCCAGCATGAAAGATTCGGTATGCTCACAGCCATTGAGCCAACCGATCAGCGTAACTTCGGCAACGTCATATGGAAATGCAGATGCGATTGCGGGAAGATCGTCTACAAGTCCACCAGCTATCTGAGCAAAGACCGCATGTGCAGTTGCGGATGCTACGCCGAGATACAGCACCAGAAACAACGCCGCGACATCACAGGCCAGCGCTTTGGCAGCCTTGTGGCGATGAAACCCACCGGGAAATCAAATAAGACCAAACAGAGGATCTGGAGATTCCGCTGTGACTGCGGACCGATCATTGAGAGACCTATCTCGGAAGTGACAAAGAAAACAAACCCCACGCACTCCTGTGGTTGCAGCCGGGCGTGGTTCATCGGAAATTCCGAGCATGGGCGAAAACATTATGCCAATCTGGAGAAGAACCGCGTCATGGGGACAAATATCATGGAAATCCGTAGGAAAGACGAGGAACCCACCAAAGCCAACACATCCGGCTACCAGGGCGTAAGCTATATCACCACCCGCGACGTCTGGGTGGCATACTGCCGCTTTCAGGGCTATTACGCCCAAAAGACCTGCCACAGCTTAGAGGATGCCATCCGCGCTAGACAACGGATGCGCCAGATCCGGGACAGCTTTATCAAATGGTACGATTCACCGAAGAAGAAAGACAGGAGGCCATAAAGAAGTATGACAACAATCGAAACTTTTTCAAAAAATATTATAGGGATAGGATGCAGGAGATTATGAGGCAGTAAGCCGCAATAGACTTCCAGAGTGATCGCTTGTGGACACTGTGACCACAAGTGGCGGGAGGATATCTGTAGGCGTAAGCCACAGCGTAACTTCCGTGTCAAGGAAAAGGGTGGAGATTTTGCGTAGCAAAATACTACCCCCTTGACGCGGGCGACAGCCGTACCATAGGGGCAAGGGCAGGGACATACTTGTACCTTGCCCTTGATGACTAACACGGTGTGAGGATGGAGAGAGAGGAAAGGCATGGAAGAAATTTCATGGGAATTTTATTGTAAAGATAAGCATTTCTTTGTATAATTAAAATGTAACAGGAGTAGGATATATCGTATCTTGTGTCATAGATTTTTAGAAATCGGGGTGTTAAATTTGCAGCGAGAATTGCAGTTTTCTGATACAAAACAGGTAGAGGAAGTCATGGCAAAGCGTACAGCAAAAAACAGCGTATTCCTTGACCTTTTTCAAAACAAGAGTTATCTGCTAAAGCTGTATAAAACGCTCCA
>VSOD01000403.1 GCA_009774655.1 Lachnospiraceae bacterium | reverse complement strand
TGATAAAAGAATATTATATGTTTATTGTTTTGTATTTGTCTAATATTTATCATATGCCAGGATTGCTCGAAAGAAATTTAGATGATGATACATATTCTGGCTATGTATACGAAAACACAGCGGAAAACACAAAACAAATGTTGATAGAATTATTTACTATAATAGATGATAGGGAAAGTAGCGAACAAGAGATAAAAGTCTGTGTTGAGTTAATGTATGATGAGTTCTCTGCTTTTGAAAAAAAGAAGTTTAAAGAGAAGCAAATGAAAAAGGCAGTGCAGAACCAAATACAATATATTTGGAATATTGATATAGAAAAGGTTAAAAACCATATCAAACAAATAACAGATGTAAAACTCAGAGAAAAATTTAAGGATATAATTGAGGAGGCTGATAATCAAGGTGAAATAATTGAGATACCGGTACTAACTCTGTTTGACTATACAGATTCGATCAATGAAAGCTGTGTAGATAGTTTTTGCCCTAATATGTATGGCCAGTTCGCGTTAGGGTTAGAATGGATTTTGAAGAAACGGAATGTTCTTGATCAGATGGATAGAATAAAGGATTTTTCGGATGATATGGACTATATGAATTATTTGAAGTCAAACCATCTGGAATTGCTTATAGGTTCAAAATTTGTTTTGGCTAATAAAGATTATAGTATGACCCACGAATTTGAAAAACTCACAGATAATTGGCATGTTATTTATACGATGCTCATGGAAAACGGATTAGCCTTAAAAACGGGAAGTGTTAAAGTATGTATTCACTCAATAGAAGTGGTAATTCGTTCTCAAAGTATATCAGATGAGAAACAGAACTATAATGAAGAAACGGGATTATATACATACTCTATCTATTCGGGCATGCCTATTGATTTTAAGGAACACGAATTGGATGCCTTCTTGCATGATAACAGAAAAGTAATTGAGATTTCTGCAAAAATATCTGTTCAAACGGCAACAGAGAGAGTAGGTACGTTGGTTATGGGAGAAAGGGGAGAATTATGAGGCTAAAAAAGAATTGAGAGGAATTACCGTTTATTAGGAAAAAATCATAGTTGAAAATTTTTATAAGTTGGTTTCTTGTATTCAGGGCAGTTTTTGAGTATACTAAAGATACACTTATAAGAAAGAGGTGAGTTGTATGAGTCCAGCACAGCAGGCTTTGGATTATCGGAGAGAAATAGATGAAAACCAGAAACAGATACGGGAAATGGTAATGGAAAGCTACCACGATATTGCAGCAGGAAAGGGCCGGGACTGCAACGAATTTTTTGACGGACTGGAGAAAAAGTATTCCAATGACAGAATATAAGGTGATTACCCTGCCGTTGGCAGAGGTGGATATAGCGGATCAGACAGACTATATTGCCTTTGAACTGAAGTCCCCGGAAACTGCAGTGAATACGGTAAGGGGATTTCGGAAAGTGATTAACAGCCTCAGCCTGTTTCCACAAAGCCATGAGCTGGATGAAGACGAAGAACTGGCGGCATATGGGATCAGGAAGACATATTACAAAAATTATAAGATTTACTTCCTGATTGACGAGGAGGAACAGGCAGTATACATATTAAGAGTTTTTCATATGCTGGTTGACAGCAGGGAAAAGATATTGCGTATTTTCAGAGTGTAATGAGAGTAAAGCCTTTGAGCAAAATAGCTTGAAGGCTTAATCTTTAGGAGGATAAACAGTAGAATGGCAAACACAGAAGCAGATTTTGCAGAACAAATTATGGTAGATCTGATTACGCAGGGATACAGCGGTAATGATTTGCATGAACAATTTAGGAAAGAGGTAAACCTGATACGCCCAGCTATAAAGGCAATGCTTGCGGATACTAAAAAAGCTGTTGTTGAGGAAGCCTCTAGGAGACTTTTGACTGCATTGGAGGAAGGAGCGCAGTCTGCAAAAGAGAAAGGCTGGATAATGGCAGATGAAGTGGAGGCTGGATTGGAGCATGACTAAGAAACAGCATTATGTTCCTCAGTTCTATCTTAGAAACTTCACATCTGAAGATAATAAATTATGGGTTTTTGACAGGGTAAAAAGAGAGTATTACTGCAAAACTCCAAAAGAAGTCTGTTATGAAAAATATTTATATGAGACGCCATGGAAAGATGAAAATCCTAAATTGGGAAAGTTTGTGTTAGAAAATCAGATTGAAAATTATTTTGCAGACAAAGAAGGGGAGTATAGTTACTTAATTAAACGGATAATTGATATATGCAGAAATCCACAAAACAAAAATGCGCTAATATGCAGACATGAAGAAAAAGAGATGCTTGCAAGTTTTGTGGCCAATATATTTGTGAGGAATCCCTGGTCACTAAAGCAGATAGAGTCAGACCTGCCGCTTGAGGAATTAAAGGAGAATGAAGAAATACAAGCAATAGAACAGATTATACAGATAATGGGTTTGGGCGATATTGATTCCTTAGTCCGGGCTGCAGATAAAAAAGTATGGCTTACAGAGGAGTTTGATGGATCGAGGCTTACACCACGCATTTTAAAAATGAACTATATGTTCCTGGTTTCCCAAAAGGGGGCATTTATTACGAGTAGTTTTCCGGCAATATATCAATTATGTGATACAGAGGAAGATGGACTCATGCCCAGCAATATATATTTATCAATCCATCCCCAAGTTTCCTTGTTATATAATGAGGATATACCGAAAACAAAAAGTAACCGGCTAAAATTAGTTGATGAAGAAATGGTTTGTGAGTTAAATAGCGCATATTTGAAAAGCGATGTGGAACAAATGCGATTTTTGATTGCTAAAGATAAAGAGACATTAAAATCTGTCACCGAAAATACATATAAAAATTTGAAGTAAAAGAATGGGATAGCAGTTGAATGGAGGAATCTGCTATCCCGTTGCAATTAAATATTCTGCTTAATAATCCGCGAAATCAACCCCACCGCCACATTCCGGTCCGAATCAATCCGTGTTACTACGAAGCTGACCTCATCCTTCTTTCCGGGAAGGCGGTTATCGTAGCAGCTATGGGCGACTGCGTTGACGCCGATATGGAGGCGGACGAAGACAGTGCCTTTATGGATGTCCGTGACGGTTCCGGCATATTTACCCTGAATCTTGCACTTGCTCAGATTTTCCTTGCTGGTGTTTCCGTTTACGCTCTTGACATCTGCCTTTACCGAGATGTCTTCAAGGGAGTGGAGCTTGACACTCAGGATGCGGACAAGGATCTGTTCGCCCACATGGAAGCACTCGGTGGCATCGCCCATCCAGTCCCATGACAGGTCGCGGGCGAGGATGGAACATTCCGTGCCGAAAATCTCCACGCGGACCACCTTTTCCGCGACGGCAATGACTCTCGCCTGCACGATGCGGTCTTCGCATACGCGGGAGTTTCCATTGGCATCCGGGAGATAGAAAATCTGCCGTTTTTTATACATGGCATCCTTCCGGCTCGCCACCACGCTGCGGCTGGCATTGTCAAGTCCCTTGATGATGAAGTCAATCTCACATCCGAGCATGTTCCCCAGTATCTTGTTCTGGCGCTGCACCAGTTCGCCATAATCGTGCGCCGCATCTTCCACAAGGTTAATCATCATTTCAGCCAGGGGGATCACAACACGCATCTCCTTGTAATAGACAACGGCAATGGTGCCGCCGCCCTCCATCTTCTCGATACCGCCTAAAGTTCCGGTCAGGATTTTCCGGGTACGGTAAGCGTTCTGTAGCTCATGCCAGATAGTATCTTCCCGGCTTTCGGGAGTTTCCACTTCCGCATCGGCGCTCAGGGTAAGGATGGAAGACGGAGCGGTTTTCTTTACGGGTGTATCCGGTGTTTCCGCCTTTGCTGTCGAGGCTTTTGTCCTCTTTCTGGCAGGCTTGGATGCGTTTTTGCCGGATGATGTTTCAGGTGAACCTGTGGTTTTCGCCGCAGGGCCTGTGTCCTCCCCATCGGGAATGGTCTCTTTGCTGACCGGCTCATCAGGAACGGCAGTTTCTTCCGGAAGGGCTTCCTCCATACCGGCGTCTTCCCCTGCGGATTCTTCATC
>VSOD01000402.1 GCA_009774655.1 Lachnospiraceae bacterium | reverse complement strand
CTGACCACTGTCCATCGTCCATCAGCAGCTTCCAGCCGCCCCGGTAGTCCAGGCCAAAGCGGTCCAGACAGTTCATCAGGTTGGAGCAGATCACCCCGAAGGGATGGCTGGCCCCCAGACAGGAGTCATCTTTCAGATGCATCTGACTGCCCTCGTAGTCGTCCCTGGCGTCCTGGGTGGTGCGGAACTTGTCCAGCAGCGACACCCAGACCCGCTCCAGCCGGGGGTCCTGGATGCCTTTGGTCACCCAGATGGCGTAGATCAAAGTCATGTACTCCGCCCGCTCATGGTTCCTCTCGTCGGGCAGGTAGTCCAGGAAGTAGTCCAGCACCTCCTCCCGGCCGTTGAGCTCACTCAGACGGTGAAACAGAACACTTTTGTCATTCTGATCTAGGTCGGTTCGGTAAAGCTGGTCTTTCAGCAGTCCGGCGTGAATTTCCGGGTAATCATTCAGAATAAAGAAGATGCTGCAGGCGTCCTGGAATGCCTCTCCCCGCAAAGTGGACATCCTCTCTAACACCCGGGGCCACCAGGCCTCCTTGACCGCCCAGCCGCCTGAATGGCAGATGACCGAGATGGCCTCCGGATATGCCCCGAAGTCCCACAGGACGTTGATCTGTTCCTCCATACCGGGTACGTGGAAGTGGGACAGCATTTTAATCAGTACCATACGCAGTTCTGAGTCCTGTTCGCTGTCGCAGGCCTTTTTGAAATAGGTCTTCTGCCGGGAGGGCAGCTCCTGGAATTTATAGCAGCTCTCCACAATCTCGATGCGGGTTTGCACGTCCGTTGTCCCATCGTAGAGCTCCATTAGCTCCTGGGGCTTGCCGTCCAGATAGAGTCCGAAGTACATCTCCTCATCGTCATAGCCGGCAATCACCTCCCGGGTCCAGCGGTCGTACCAGGCCAAAAAATCCGGCTCCCGCATCACGGTGGGCGGGTCGCACTCGTCCGTGTCGTAGTAAATCACCCGCCCCCGGTCAGGGCCGTCCAGAACCAGCCCAGTCATCAGAGTACAGCCCTGAGTGCCCAGGGGCAGCACCGCCCCGCCGGGGTAGTCTGGGAGCTGGCTGGGCTTCGCCTCTCCTAGCCTGTACAGGCCATAGAAGGGTCCTGCTCCGCCGTTTCCCATCCACAGCAGGAAGTCCCGGTATCCCTCCGGCAGAGAAACGTGAAAGCGTGCCTCAAAGGCGGCGACGGCCTCCTCCGAGGCGGGCGGCTTCAGCTGGTATTTGTGCTGGTCAGTGCCGAATCGAGAAAGATCCCAATCCGCTTCTCCGGCACGCTTCAGCTGCTTGTGCAGCTTGTCGGCCCAGGCGGGCTGCGTATTTTTTGCCATAATTCAGTTTCCTCCTCTTATTGTCTATATTTGCCCTCAAGCACCGAAAAGGGAAGGCGTATTTTTCAATTCACTCAAATCATAAATTAAGGTTCGATTTGTAAAATTAACTTGTTTTAAGTGTAGCACAAAACAATCTGGCGTTCAAGCACTGCTGCAAGGTTTTCATCTACTTGGCAAGCAGTGCCTTTGTTCCCACAAAGGCTCGAAACTGCGATTTCCGGCGATGACGGAAACCGCAGTTTCTGCTTGTTGGGGTAGCACCCCAAACCCCTTTTTCAGCCCCGCGGCTGGGGCTGGCTGCGCGTTCGTTTCACGAACGCTGTTTTTCCTGCGACCCAGGAAATGACGGAGTCTGCGCTCTCCTGCAAAGCGGAAAATAGCAGTACTGCTTCTTGCCGCCGTTATCAAATAGCGGCAAGACTGGCAAGGGTCTGTCTGGATAATTCCCAAATCTCGTCCAGGCGTTTCTGCAAATCCTCAATGTCCGCCGCATAGATGCTCCCGGTTTCGTTCGCCCGCTTTGCGTACTGGTTCAGATTATCGGAGCAGCGCCGGAACATGACAGTAAGCTGGCGGACATCTTTCAGATCCAGCCTGATGCAGACTGTTCCTTACTGTCCATTTAATAAACAGATAAGAAACAAATAGTAAACAGATAAAGACTTTTTCGAAATATGATGTATAATATCATAGAAACACAAACTTCTTTTCAAGCACTATGGAGGGATAAACATGAGTACGATTCTTCATACCGATAAATTGTGCAAATCATTCTCAAACGGCGGCTTGCAGCAGCATGTTATCAAGAATCTTGATCTTGAGATCAGGGAAAAGGACTTCACTGTTATAATGGGGGCGTCGGGTTCAGGCAAATCCACTCTGCTTTATGCACTTTCTGGAATGGATACCCCGACCCTCGGCAGAGTTTTCTTCGGTGACAAGGATATATCGAAATATACCAATGATCAGCTTGCTGTGTTCAGACGTGAAAACTGCGGGTTTGTTTTTCAGAGCATTTATCTGCTCGAAAACATGACCGTATTCGATAACATCATGACAGGTGCGCTTGTAATACAGAAGAACAGCCCCGAACTTGTAAAAAAGACCGAGGAGCTTCTCAAAAAGGTCGGTATAGGCGAAAAGCTGTGGGATAAATACCCGAACCAGCTTTCGGGCGGTGAGTGCCAGAGGGTCGGTATCGTAAGGGCGGTCATCAATGATCCAAAGATACTTTTTGCCGATGAGCCGACAGGCAGTCTGAACTCGGCTTCGAGCCGTGACGTTCTTGATATCTTCACGGAACTGAACTCGAAAGGACAAAGCATTGTAATGGTGACACACGACATGAAAACCGCTCTCAGAGGAAACAGGGTGATATATCTTCGTGACGGTGCTGTGATCGGTGAACATGAAATGCCGTCATTCGGCACAAATGATATCAGGAGCAGACAAGAGGGCTTGCAGAGATTCCTCGATGATATGGGGTGGTAGATTGAAAAATCGGAGATTTTTCAATCGCGAATTTGTGCTTGCGCATAGCGAACTGTGTTCGCATTTAATTCGCAGGTTACGGAAAGGCATGGTTATTAATATGGAAAAGATACTCAGACTTTCTTTTGCAAATATGAAAAAGCATAAAAAGCAGACGATACTCCTTACTCTGCTGATCGTGTTCTGTATGGCTGTCACATCGGCGGCGATAGCGGGCAGCATTGATATGACGGGCATATTTCCCCGTGTGGCGGATGCGTATGCCGTACATAAAAATGCGCTTTATATCAAAGAGGATTATTACAATGACAGCTTCATCTGGCTGCTTCGTGAAGATGAGAGGGTAACGGATATCGATCATGTCCGTGTTCTGTTCAGTACGGCAACGAAATACCTTGACAATGAAGGCGAGGAACAGTCGCTGTATATGTGTTTCGTGACTAAAGAGCTCGAAAAGAACATAGAGCGCTCTCCCATAGAAACGACTCTCACCAATGAGGAGATAGCAGCACTGGAACACCCGATCTATCTGCCCTATGCAGGACAAGAAAGCCTTGCATCAAAGTTCAGTGAGGGCGACACTTTTAACATCATTTACGGAACAAAGCGGTTCTCCTTTACAGTTGCAGGTTTTTATGAATCCATTTTTATGCCCGCAACCGGTATGGGTTTCCAGATGATCGTTTCGGACAGCGACTATGTTTCTCTGATGACCATTATCGACAAGTATGAAATGGTGCTGTTCGACTGCAATCCGCTTGATGACTGTGTGGATATCTATTTAAAATTTTATGACAGAGTTGAAGAACAGACAGGCAAAGATATCGGATATAATATTCTGAGCCTGCTGTATAAAAATCTGGAACAGAAAAGTGCTGTTTTTTCGGAGAGTGTCATTGGTATTATGCTGTTTATGGCGGTTGTTATATTCATTGCCGCCGCTATTATGATACGTTTCCGTATCGCAGGCGATATACAGGATCAGATACAGTCTGTAGGCGTATTGGAAGCGCTCGGTTATACATCAAAGGAGATCGCACTTTCCTATACCGCGGAGTATCTTATGACAGCCCTTGCAGGCGTTATGATCGGCGCGGGCGGCGCATTTGCGCTGCTGCCTGTACTGCACAGAGTCGCTGAAACACTTTCGGGACATCACGGCAGTCTGCATATCTCTCCGCTCCCGATACTGCTGACGGCATTGACTATCCTTATTTTTGTGGGAGTAAT
>VSOD01000401.1 GCA_009774655.1 Lachnospiraceae bacterium | reverse complement strand
GAAATTCAGCGGACTCCTGTAATGCGCCGACAACATGAAACACCGCAGCACCGATCATACTTCTCGCTGATGTCCCTGACCGTGAAGAAATTCCCCTCTGACTTGGACATCTTCTTATTATCAATGTTCAAAAAGCCGTTATGCATCCAGTATTTCGCAAATTCCCTGCCGTTTGCTGCCTCCGACTGGGCGATCTCATTCTCATGATGCGGGAAGATCAGGTCTTCACCGCCCGCGTGGATATCAATCTCATCTCCCAGATACCTTTTGCTCATGACAGAGCACTCGATATGCCAGCCCGGACGTCCTTCACACCAGGGAGATTCCCAGAAAGGCTCCCCTTCCTTCTTCGGCTTCCACAGCACGAAATCCAGCGGATCCTGCTTCTGCTCCTCGCCGGACACCAGCAGGGAACGGCCGCCGCTGCGCAGATCGTCCAGATTCTTATGCGAGAGTTTACCGTACTGGTCAAAACTCCTGGTCTTAAAATACACCGTGCCGTCCTGCCCAACATAGGCATGATCCTTATCGATCAGCGTCTGGATCATCTCGATCATGCCCCCGATCTCCTCCGTCGCCTTCGGATGCGTGGTGGCCGGCTTCACGTTCAGGGCCTGCATGTCCTTTCTGCACTCTTCGATATAGCGCTCGGAGATCGCGGAAGGATCCACCCCTTCCTCATTCGCCTTCTTGATGATCTTATCATCCACATCGGTAAAATTGGAAACATAGTTGACCGTATATCCCTTATGTTCCATGTAACGTCTGGCCGTGTCAAAAACGATCATCGGCCGCGCATTCCCGATATGAATCAGGTTATACACCGTCGGACCGCACACGTACATGCTGACCTTCCCCTCCACCAAGGGTACGAATTCCTCTTTCTGTCTGGATAATGTGTTGAAAATTTTCATTTGCTCTGTTACCTCCTGTCTGTTTCAACGGTCTGCCTTTTCGTCATGCCGCGAAGACGTGCTCCGCATCCCCGGCAGACCGCCGTCCTTTTCCTTCCCTGCCTGCTCCCCGGATCATACCTCTTTCCGGAGTTCCCGAAGTTCCCGCTCCAGATCGAGCAGCCGGTTCGTCAGTTCCGTGTTGGCCTGCTGCAGGTTCATGATATCTTCCCGCACCGGATCGGGCAGATTGACCTGATCCAGCTCCTCCTGCGGAAAAGACTGGTTGTTGCGCTTCACCACCTGACCGGGCACCCCCACTACCGTGGAGCCTGGCGGCACTTCCTTTAACACCACGCTGCCCGCCCCGATCTTGCTGTTGTCTCCGATCTTGAAAGAGCCAAGCACCTTCGCTCCGGTACTGATCATCACGTTATTGCCGATGGTCGGATGGCGCTTGCCCTGCTCCTTACCGGTTCCGCCCAGCGTTACACCCTGATAGAGCGTCACGTTATCGCCGATCACCGTCGTCTCCCCGATGATAACCCCGTTGCCGTGATCGATAAAAAACCCTTTGCCGATCCTGGCCCCCGGATGAATCTCAATCCCCGTCTTCCTGACGCCCTTCTGAGAAATCCACCGCGCCAGAAAATAATGCCTGTGCAGATACATCCTGTGCGCCAGCCGGTAATACAGCATCACCTTAAAACTGGGATACAGGAAGACTTCCATATTAGAGTGGATCGCCGGATCCCGCTCACGGATGATCCTGATCTCTTCCTTAATATTCTGTACTATTCCCATTTCAATTTCCCTCTAACCAAGTGCCGTAAAACAGCCCCTTGCCAGACACGCTCCCGGACAGGGCCGGCCATGCACTAAAAATCCGCGGCCTCCGTCACTTTCCCTTCCGGAAATAGAGACGAAATGATCCGCGGTTCCACTCTACTTGAAGAACACCAGAGGCATTCCTCCACTCATACCCTGTAACGGGGGCTGGCCGGGCAATAAGCCGGACTCCGGAGCGCACTTTCCCATCTTCCCTGCCGAAACCGCTTGCAGCCGACGGCGGTTCCTCTCTGCGGCGCTTCCAATGGTACTCTTCTCCTTCCACGTCCTCCTGTTATATACGTGCACTGTGCTCTGCATCATTTATTTCTGCTAATAGAATATGCAAAAACAGCGGTTTTGTCAACCTGATTTTGCCAGATAAATGATTCATCTGCTCTTGACATTTTCTTCGTTCGGATCCATGATATAACTACAGAATCAGTTTGCAGACGCATTTCTCAATGATTCTGACCGGCATTCGCCGATTCTACTATCACATCAAGAAGGAGACATATCTATGACAGCAAACCAGTCAATTATTTCCAGCCATTCTACCAGCACTGCCCCCGACAAAGATCTGCTCTTCCGGGGACTGTCAAACGCACATGGTAGAGTTTCTTACAACATGACCAACGATTACATGTTCCGCGCCGTCCTCCAATCCAACAACAAGGTTCTGCGCGGGCTGATCTGTTCCCTGCTTCACCTCAAAGAGACAGAAGTTCATTCCGTTGAGATCACAAATCCCATCATTCTGGGAGAAGCCATAAGCGACAAGGAAATCCGTCTGGACATCCATGTCAGGCTGAACAACAAAGCTGCGATCAATCTTGAGATGCAGGTCGTCAATCATCTGAACTGGCAAAACCGTTCACTCCTCTATCTGAGTCGTTCCTACGACAGTCTCAACCGCGGCCAGGATTATCTGGACGTCCAGCCGGCTATACATATCGGTTTTCTGGATTATACACTCTTTCCAGACCATCCTGAGTTCTATGCCACATACAAAATGACAAATATGAAAAATCATCAAATTTACAGTGACAATTTCGTACTAAATGTGGTAGACTTATCTTGTATCAATCTGGCAACAGACGAAGATAAAACATATCATATTGATTCCTGGGCCAGATTATTCAAAGCCACTACCTGGGAGGAGGTCAAACAGATGGCAGCCACAAATGAATATCTTAAAGAAGCTTCCAAAAGCATTTTTCAGTTCAACACCGAAGAACAGATCCGCAAGATGTGCCTCGATCGTGAAGAATACTATCTGGATCTTAACCGGGACAAACAGACCGTCGCCGAACAGGATGCTGTCATTCGCGAGCTGAAAACCGCCGTTGCCCAACGGGACGACACCATCCGCACTTTGAAAGCCACCATCAACGTCCTGCAGTCCAATATCAATGAATTATATACCCTGGTTCCAAAAACGACTCCGTAAAAATGTGCTCCGGCCAGGCCGCTTTTATGTCCTGGCCGGATGATGAATCCACAGCACCTATTCTTCATAACGGATCATATCCTCCGTATACTTCCTGTCCATATCATGCCGTATCTTCCGGTTTGCAACACTGTCGAAGATGATCGAGAAATCGTAATCCTCCGGATACAGTTCTGCGGCCGCCACATGGAGCTTAACCCGCTTGTGATTGATCCAGATCTTTTTATCCGGCAGCTGTACTCTCAGAACGCCCTTTTCATTGATCGGCGCACATACGATACCGATCTTTTTGTCCGGATAGACCATCACGCTGTCACCCCGCTTATATTTCATGCTCAGGTCCGGACCGCCTTTTCCCTGACGGCTCTTCCTGATCCGGGCCGTGCCGCCTCTTCGTTCCCTGCTGTCTGCATGCTCCTCCGTCTGAAAATGATAGGTGCTGACCGCTTCCTCACCATAAGCAGCCGCCACGGCTGTCCGCAGCATATCATGGGGCATCCCCAGTCTGTCCGCAATATAGAAGGCGCAGCTCTCCCCCGCTTCCCCGATCACCATCTGGTAAGTGGGACTCAGCGTTTCCCTGTCAAAAGTCATCCGGGCATTGATCATGCCTTTCGTCTTCTCCGCATACTCCTTCACTTCCGGATAGTGGGTGGTCACGAGAAAGATCGCCCCGCTCTTTCTAAGCTCCTCTAAAATGGCAATGGCTATCCCCATGCCCTCCGCCGGATCCGTACCGGAGCCCAGCTCATCCATGATCACAAGGCTGTCCCGGTCTATTCCGCGCAGCACTTCCAGCACATTTTTGATATGCGCGGAAAAGGTGGAAAGATTCTCCGCAATGTCCTGTCCGTCCCCGATATCGCAAAGATACGCATTGCTCATGCAGATAT
>VSOD01000400.1 GCA_009774655.1 Lachnospiraceae bacterium | reverse complement strand
TGTATGCTGGGTGTTGGGGTGTGAGTTGTGATATCCCTTGCGTTTTTAATATGATAAGCTTGTTTTATATTGTATTATAAATTTCAAGTCCTCGTCGCCCCGCCCTTCGACGGGGGGGGCGACGGTTGTTTCAAGAGGGCATGGCTATGGGAAAAGGGATATGCAGTATAAACAATTTGAAGAAAACCGTGCGTTATTTGAAAAAGAACGGCATCAGTCATGCTTATTATGCGGCCAAAGAGCGGATCGAGGAGGAGAAAAAGGAGCATTATCATTATGCGGAGCCTTCCGGGACCGTGCTGGAAGCACAGCGCAGGGAGTCGGCGACCTGTCAGTATCTGTTCAGCATTGTGGTGCCGGCTTATGAGACGAAAGAGGAATTCCTGCGGGAGATGATCGATTCCGTGCGCAGGCAGAGCTACGCAAAATGGGAGCTTGTGATCGTGGATGCGGGCAGCAGCGACGCGGTGGAGCGGATCGTGGAGCAGATTCTTACGGAGACAGAAGAGACGCGCATCAGATACAGGCATCTGCGGGACAATAAAGGAATCGCCGGGAACACGAATGAAGGAATCGGAATGGCGTCAGGGGATTACATCGCGCTGCTGGATCACGACGATTTCCTGACGCCGGATGCCCTGTATCATATGGCGCAGGCAGTGCAGGATAAGAAGCGGCAGGGGACGATGCCGGCACTGCTTTATTCAGACGAAGATAAATATGAAAACAGCGGGCGTTATTATACGGATCTGCATAGAAAATGCGGATTTAATCTGGATTTGATCTTATCCAATAACTATATATGCCACTTTACGGCAGTGGAAGCAAATCTGATGAAAAGCCTGTATTTACGCGGAAAATACGACGGCGCCCAGGACTATGACCTGGTGCTGCGGGTGGTGGATTCCCTGTGGAAACGTGTACCGGTATCGGCGTTGGAAAATTTTGTAGTGCATATACCGAAGGTGCTCTATCACTGGCGCGTTCATGAGGAATCCACGGCAGGGAATACGGCCAGCAAGACTTATGCCTACGAGGCGGGGAAAGCGGCGCTGGCGGATTTCTGTGCCGGCCGGGGCTGGGATGTGGAAGTGGCGCACAGCCTGCATCTGGGCTTCTATGAGATCAGTTACAAGCCGGCGTTGATGAAGGTCAGGCCGGAGGTGGGGATCGTGGGCGGCAGGCTATTAGACAGGCAGCGCCGGATCTGTGCGGGAGCCTATCGGGAAGACGGGGCCTGTATGTATGAAGGGCTGCATAAAGAATACAGCGGCGGCAGGACACACCGCGCGGTGCTAAAGCAGGATGTGTCTGCGGTGGATATCCGCTGTATGCAGGTTGGCTCTGCACTGCGGCCGGTGTTTGAGGAGATCACGGGACTGCCCTACCGGGAGAAGACCATCCGCTGTAAGAATCGAAGCGGAGAAGCAGAGCAGCAGATTGCGGATGTTTCGGGACTTTGCTGTGATGAGGCCGGGTATCGCAAGCTGAGTATGGAGCTTGGCAGGGCAGCCCGGCAGATGGGATATCTGGTTTTGTGGGATCCTGCGATAACATGCGAAATGAATAAATGCTAAATCAGGATTAGATATAGAAGGAAATGATAAGAGGATGCGGAATGGAAGCCGAAAACAGTGAATCGTGCTGATATTGTGGGATTGAGGGCCAATGGAAGAAAACACAAAGAAAATAAGATCGACTGTTATTATCCCAAATTATAACGGGATTAAATATATGGAGAACTGTCTGCGTTCTCTGGCGGGAGAGCCGGCACACGTCATTGTGGTGGACAATGGCTCGACAGACGGCAGCAGAGAGCTGGTGCGGGAGAAATTTCCGGAGACGGAGCTTCTGTGCCTGGACAGAAATTACGGTTTCTGTAAGGCAGTAAACTGCGGTATCGACAGGAGCAGGACAACGTATGTTATCCTGCTGAACAACGATACCGAGGTGGAGACCGGCTTCGTGGCGGCGTTGGAGCGGGCGCTGGATGAGGACGGTCTTGTCTTCTCCGGGGCGGCGCAGATGCGGAATCTTAGACAGACGGAGCTGATCGACGATGCGGGGGATTATTACTGTGCTCTCGGCTGGGCCTTTGCCAGAGGCAGGGACAAGCCGGCGGCCGGATACCAAAAAGGATGCCGGATCTTTTCATCCTGCGGGGGCGCGGCGATCTTTCGCAGAAGTGTGCTCAAGCGGCTTGGCGGTCTGGACGAGAATCATTTTGCCTATCTGGAGGATATCGACCTGGGGTATCGCGCCAGGATTCACGGATATGTGAATATCTATGTTCCGCAGGCGGTCGTCTATCACGCAGGCAGCGGGGCTTCCGGCTCTCGATACAATAAATTTAAAGTGGATTTAACGTCGAAAAACAGTGTATATCTGATCTATAAAAATATGCCGTTATCGCAGATTCTCCTGAATCTGCCCCTGCTGTCTGCCGGGTTTGCGGTCAAAACACTGTTCTTTCTTCGAAAGGGACTCGGCGCGGATTATGTGCGGGGGCTGTGCAAAGGATTCAGGCTGTGCGTTTCCGCGGAAGGGAGGCGGCACAGGGTTTCCTTTCAGCGAAAGAATCTCCGCCATTATATCGTGATCCAGCTGGAATTGTGGCGTAACATTTGTTATAGATTTCTGTAACGGATTCCATAACAGAGAAGCCGAAGGATGAACTGTTACGGATTTCTTGTTGCGTTTATATAACGGCTTGTGCTTTTTGCTGAAATAATGTAATATTAAATCTATATATTCTGTGAGATTTTACGGTACAAAACGTCAGCTTTTTTCAGACGATGCAGTGCGGTAAAGAAAACTATATTCAGAAATGCAGGACATAATGGAACATGATCAAAGATAACCAGAAATACTTTAACAGACTGCACTTAGTGTTGGACGCTGTGGTGGTAGCGGCGTCCTATATGCTGGCCTGGTATTTGAAGTTTGCCAGTCCTTTTTCCAACAGCGACCCCAGTGTTGGGGCACTTTCCATGGGCACCTATTTTGAGATGCTGATCGTGATCGTGCCCGGCTGTCTGATGCTCTATTACGCTTTTAACCTGTATACGGCGAAGCGCGCGACAGTCCATAAGTACGAGATCCTCAATATCTTTCAGGCCAACACTGTGGGCCTGATCATCCTGATGGCCGGCTGGTATATGGTTTCCCAGATTCATTTTTCCCGGTTGATGATGGGCTATTTCTATGTGCTCAACATCATATTCACGACCCTGGGCCGGTCTCTGATCCGCATTATGCTGCAGTATTTCCGTGAAAAAGGCTATAATCTCAAATATATCCTGCTGGTGGGGTATTCCCGTGCGGCGGAGGAATATATCAACCGCATCAACGGCAACCCGCAGTGGGGATATGTGGTGAGAGGGATTCTGGACGACAGCGTGCCGAGCGGGACACTGTACAAGGGGGTCAAGGTGCTGGGCCGCATCGGGAATCTGTCCTATATCCTGCCCCAGAGTAAGCTGGATGAGATCGCGATAACCCTTTCCCTGAAAGATTATGACCATCTGGAACAAATTGTGGACATGTGCGAGAAATCGGGTGTTCACACGAAGTTTATCCCGGATTACAACAGTCTGTTCCCGAGCAGGCCCTACACGGAAGATCTGATGGGGCTGCCCGTGATCAATATACGTCATGTGCCTTTGTCCAATACGCTCAACTGGATCGCCAAACGGATTGTGGATGTGATCACGGCGCTGGCGGGGCTTGTGGTTTCTTCGCCGGTCATGCTGGCGGCGGCCATAGCGGTAGGCTGTACTTCGAGAGGCCCTGTTATTTTCAAGCAGGAGCGGATCGGCCTGCACAATAAGCCTTTTCGGATGTATAAATTCAGGACGATGGAAGTGCAGAAGCCATCCAGGGAAGCCCAGGGGTGGACGACTAAGAACGATCCCCGCGTGACCAGAGTAGGCAGATTCCTGCGGCGGACAAGCATTGATGAACTGCCGCAGCTGTTCAATATCCTGATGGGCGACATGAGCGTGGTTGGGCCAAGGCCTGAGAGGCCGCAGTTTGTTGAGAAGTTTAAAGAAGAGATTCCGCGGTATATGGTGAAGCAC
>VSOD01000040.1 GCA_009774655.1 Lachnospiraceae bacterium | reverse complement strand
GTAAGGGGGAACCTTTGAGGTACAGCTTTTGATATTCGCTGGGGGAACAGCCGGTAAATTTTTTGAATATTTTAGAAAAATAACCCTGGTTTACAAAGCCGCATTTTTCGCCGATGTATTGGATGGAATTGTTGTTTGTACGCAAAAGCTCTTTGGCTTTCTCCACTCTTGTACGATTAAGATAGTCGGAAAAGTGTTCTTCAGTATTCTGGTAAAAGAGAGTAGACAGATAAGTGTAGTTTAGATGGAATTGTCTGGCCAGATCGTAAAGTTTCAGATCCTGCTCACAGTTTTGCCGAATATATTCTTCAATTCTGTAAAAAAGACTGCCCTCTCTTTCAAGTGTACCTTTCTGCACAATAGCTTCCAGTCTGGCAAAAGTTTCATCGAGAATTAGTCTGAGAGAATTAAAGTCTGGAGAAAGATCCATTCTTTTGAACAGCATGATCTTTTCGGCATTAATTTCATCCGTATAAAATGAGGCGTCTGTGAGCGCCTGTATAAGCATGTAGACTGCGTTTTCAACCTGTTTTTTCAGGGTAAAAACATCCATACCGGCTTGTGCTGCGGCGTTCTCCAGATGATCAATGACAAGTTTTCCGGCATCGGCAATGCGCAGGGGATCCAGATACTTTGCGAAAACAGCATCGGAAAAGGTGAGGTCGCATTTATGCACATCTTCCGGGAATAGAATCTTCTTTTCCGGGAAATAGAAACTGTAGGAAAGGAGTCCACACATTTCCTGATAAATCTGAGAGAGCCGGCAGAGTGTGCAGGATGGGGCGGCACAGGCAAAGGTAAAACGGGTTTCCAGACGATGTTCCAGATGACAGGCATATGCCGACAGGCGGGAAGCGGACGGGGAAACTGCTTCGGCAGCAGGCTGCAGAAGGACACACAGATATCCCTGGCTGGTCACACAGGAAATGCAGGCATATTCCGGAAAAAAGGTCAGAGAAATCTCCGTAAGAAGGGGCAGCAGCCGATGAACGGGCAGACTTCCCTGATAGGAGGCGACCAGCAGTGTGTAGGGGATGCTTTCCTGAAACTGGACACCCCTGGAGCGAAATTCCGAGATGCATTGCGCATCATCCAGATTATAAAAGGTGAGAATTTCCTGAAAGAACTCGGCGGCGGAGTTCTTTTCGGGAGTGGGATTGGAAAGATGGCCCAATGTCTTGAGCAGATCCAGCAGGTCATCGGTCTCCAATTCGGGTTTTAGCAGATAGTCGGCGACGCCGAGCTTAAAACTGGATTTTGCATATGAAAAATTATCATAACTGCTGAGGACAATAATGTGGATGTCCGGAAACTGTTTTTTGATCTGTGCGGTCAGGCTGATACCGTCCATCTCCGGCATGACGATATCCGTGATGACAATATCGGGGTGAAGGCGTTGTATCATATGCAATCCTTCCATGCCGTTAGAGGCTTCTCCGACAATGGTAAATCCGTATTCTTCCCAATCACATAGATATTTAAGGCCGTTTCGCAGGATCATCTCATCGTCAATAATAACTATTTTCAGCAAATTTTTCATCTCTATGTTAATTCCTTTCGTCTGTTTTGTCTTTTCCGGCATCTGTGATGGGAAGCTGTATAACAACCTGGGTGCCATAGCCTGGGGAACTGGTTATGGCAAGACCGTAGGCTGGCCCATAGATCATTTTAATGCGGTCCTCAATATTTTTCAGTCCTATTTTGGTAAGGCTGTCTTGATTGTTTCTGGCGGAAATATCCATGATGTGAGCCAGTATGTCTTCGGGGATCCCGCTTCCGTTATCCATGATCTCCAGTTTCATAAGGGTGCCGCTTATTGTGGCATAGATACTGATACAGCCGTTGGGCAGGCTGGTTGAAAAGCCGTGGAATATGGAGTTCTCCACAAGGGGCTGCAGGAAAAAACGTGGAACCTCCACCGACAGGCATTCTTCCCGAATATTCAGACAAAGCCGGATGCCGTCTCCGTAACGCAGCTGTTGAATGGAGAAGTAATCTTGAAGAAGATTTAGTTCCTGTTCCAGAGGAATTGTCTCCCTGCTGTCGCCCAGTGTTTTCCGCAGAAGTTTTGTGAGGGAATTAATTCCGGCGATCACTTTTTCGCGCTGCCCTGCCATAGACAGGTATTTAATGGAGGCCAGCGTGTTATAAATAAAATGGGGATTGATCTGATGCTGCAGGGAATTCAATTCAGCTGCGTAGCGGGTATTTTGTTCCTGGATCAGCTTTTTTGTATAGTATTCCAGTTTGGAGAACATTTCATTGAAGCTGTCTCCGAGCAGTCGGGCTTCTGAACATCCCGTGAATTCCATTCTCTGAGGGCGGATGAGGAGATCTTTGTCTGTAACGTTCTGCATGGCAATGGCCAGCCGGTGGATCGGGCGCGTGATCTTCTTAAAAAGATATACAAGAATACCGGTCAGGACAAGCTGGGCGGTGCAACATAATTTCAAAATACGCAGGACGGAGGGGGAAACTCTGGATGTAATGGCATTGTATTTTGTCAGCTGTAAAATATAAAAGTCAAAATACTGGTTATATACGGCGCAGGGAATCCATTTTTCATCTTTGTATTCCAGAACACCAGGAGCCTGCCTTCGGGCGATGGCGAGAAGGGAAGGATCGTGATCGTTTGGCAGTTTGTCCCTGCTGTCCGAGATGACAAATCCGTCCTCAGCGATGACGGAGAAGTAATTGTTTTCCTGCAGCAGGTCGGCGTAAAGCCTGGTGACACAGGCTTCGTCTATCACGACCAGAATTGTGCCATAATATCTGGAGCGGTAGGGATCGTACAGGGCGTGCGCAAAATAAATGTAATTTTCGTTTTCGGTGTAGGGGGTAAGCCCCGGGTAAAAATAAGATATGCCGATACGGCGGTGATTTCTTTCGGCCTGTTTTACGAAGTCCTCATCGAGAATTCCCGTATGTTCCAGGTGCAGGGTCTCATTGTATGTGGTATAGGTCTGGCCGTTTTCTCCATACAGGATCAGGTGGATGTTGGAATTGGGGAAAAACCCGGTATAGGTCTGGAGAAAATCGTGTACGTATTGCTGCATTCGATAATACTCAAAGGTATCCTCCGGCTTTTTTGTGAGATATTGTTTCAGGGAGGAATCACCGGAGAGCTGGATCAAAATATAGATGATCTGCTGATAAAATGTATCAAAACTTTCGTTCAGCTGGGTAAGAGAGTGCTGTTGAGATTCCTGCATGATATCGGCTACATTTTTGTAGTATAGCCTTGTTGTGAGTATGGAGAAAAAAAGGAACAGGGCAGGGAACGACATAACTACCGTCATGATTATCTGAAAAGAAATACTTTTTTTATTCCACATCTTGAATACCTCCAGATAAGATGAATAAAACGAGTTTTAATCGCAAACGAGTTTTACCCGTTTTGTTATAGTATATAATACAAAAACAGGGTTGGCAAACCGCCGCGGATATATACATTGCACAATCAAAAGATAAGAGAAAAGATTCGAAAGATTTTATAAAAACAAAAATATACAAAAGAAAGCGGGAAAAACAGGAGAATATATTTCAAATCTACCAGTAGATAGGAGAAGTAATTCGATAAGAGAGATGATAAGATGTCTATACAAAGAAAGAAGGCCTTCGAAGAGAGCGTAGATTGTTTTAAGGAAGGAGAGGAATTATGTGGAAAGGAACCAGATTACAGAGAATCATGGCAATGGTACTTGGAGCAGTGCTGCTGACAGGCTGTGGGAACAGCGGGAATACACAGGCATCGGCGGGGGAAAGTGCGGACAAGGACGGTAATAAGGCTGTCGAGCAGGAAGTGGTACAGGAAACGGCTGCCGGGGATAACGCAGGAAGCGGTGAGCAGGTGACGATTCAATTCTGGCATCAGGGAACATCCCAGGCTGATACGGAATTTGCACAGAAATGTGTGGATTCTTTTGAAGCGAAATATCCTGGTATCAAGGTGGAGATCACAGGCATGTCTTCTACGATCTCCGATCAGGAGACTAAGTTGAATGCGGCTGTACTGAGTGACACATATCCTGATGTTATCCAGCTTGTGCTGGCGGAAGTCGGATCCAGAGGAGCCTTGGGAGATTTCGAGAATCTGGACAGGTTTATAGAGACATGGGAGGAGAAAGACGACCTGTTCGACAGTGCCTACGAAATGGGGAAATACCAGGGAGAACAGGTTGCACTGGGGATCTTTCCAAATCCACAGGTCTATGCATTTCGCAGGGACAAGTTTACGGAAGCGGGTTTGGATCCGGAGAATCCTCCGGCTACGTGGGAAGAGCTGAAAGACGCTGCCGAAGCGTTGACAAAGAGAGAAGGCGATAAGGTGGTGTTTGCCGGCCTGGATATTCCATCGATTGACAGTTCCCTTGTCTTCACTGAGCCATATATGCGCAGTGCGGGTTCGCAGGTAATCGACGAATTGAATCTGAAGCCCGCATTTACGGATCAGGGTGCTGTTGAGGCGTTGACCTTCCTGGGAGAGCTGGCGCAGATGAATGTGTCCATACCACATGATCAGCAGAAGGGGGATGAAAGACCCTTTATGAAGGGTATGGCGGCGATCAGCAATCTGAATCCGCAGCAGGTCGGACAGTTTAAGCAGGATAATCCGGAGATCGAGGTGGGATATATGCCGGTAATGTCAAAGGATGGCTCGGACCCCGGCGTCTCCTTCTGTGGCTATCAGCTGATAGCAATGGGAGCTGCTTCACGGCATAAAGAAGAAGCATGGCTGTTTATAGAACATATGCTTTCCAACGAGATTGTGTGGATGAGGACGGAAGATTCCAAGGTCCCCATTGTGAAAAAGTCCCTGGAGGAACAGTTTATTCAGTCGGGTGATGCAGAGTTGAATCAGGCAGTCCTTGACTATGTGGAAAACGGTAAAGGAAAGGCTACGGTTCCATGGGTCAGTGTCTACAATAAATATGTGTCCGTTGCCTATGAAGAAGTCATCAATGGAAAGAAAACGGCGCAGCAGGCATTACAGGATGCGCTTTCACAGCTGGAAAAGGAAATACAATAACAGATAAAGTGGCGGGGGTTTGGATGAAAAAGAAAAAGGACGTTACAATCGACCGGTGTGCCTATTGGTTTATTGCTCCATACTATATGTTTTTTCTTCTGTTTGTACTGCTTCCGATTGTTGTCAACATTACCCTGAGCTTTACAGACTTTAACTTGAAAACCATCTCTTTTGTCGGGTTGAAGAATTATTTTGTGCTGGCTCATGACGGTTTGTTTTGGAAATCAGTGCTGAATACATTGATCTATGTAATATTTACGGTGTTTATGACGCTTGTTTTGGGGTTTGTTCTGGCATTGGCGTTAAACAGTGCCGCACTTTGGGGAACCCGTTTTTTCAGAGGATTTATCTATCTGCCGTATGTCACTTCGATGGTATCCATGTCTATGGTGTGGCTTTGGCTGTACGATCCGACAAACGGTGTATTTAACGTAATGCTGGAGACACTGGGTCTGGAAGCCAGACAATGGCTGTACGATGAGAAACTGGCTCTGGGAGCCATGATCGTTATGGGAGTGTGGAAGGGGATCGGCTATTATATGACGTTATATATTGCCGGATTGAATAATATTCCTTCCTATCTGTATGAGGCGGCATCGATAGACGGCGCGGGCTGTCTGCAGAAGGTTTTCAGCATTACAATACCCATGCTGAGGCCGGTAACTTTCTTTATCGTGATTACGGGTGTGATCAATGCGTTTAATGTATTTGAGCAGGTGAATGTCATGACTGGCGGCGGTCCCATGAATGCAACGACTACGATCGTGCATCAGATCTATACAAGGGCCTTTACGGAATATCGGATGGGCTATGGTGCCGCGGAAGCGGTGTTTCTGTTACTTATTATCCTTGTCTTTACGCTGTTAAATTTTCGGTATGGCAATCAGGGACAGGATTTGGATATTGGATAGGGGGAGAAGACGATGAGAATAAAAAAGAGCACGCGGATCATTCTGTTTGTATTCATGCTTTTATTTTGTGTGATAATCATCATTCCCTTTCTGATTATGGTTTCCACTTCTTTGAAAACTCCGGCTGAAATTTCAAGTGCAGCGTTCCGGCTCTGGCCGGAGCGCTGGCAGTTTTCCAATTATGTGGAGGCCATGAGGTCGTCCGACTGGGGGAGGTTTTTCTGGAATTCCTTCTATACCACAGTGTTGTCCGTGGTCATCAGTCTGGTGATCAATTCCCTGGCGGGATATGCGTTTGCAAGAATGACGTTTAAGGGGAAGGATTTTCTGTTTCTGCTGGCACTTGTAGGGATGATGATACCGCAGCAGGTTACCATGCTGCCCAATTTTGTGGCGATGAAGTACTTTCCGCTTATGGGAGGTAACAATATTCTGGGGCAGGGAGGGACCGGTCTGGTCAATACTTATGCAGGCATGGTGGCGCCTTATATTGCGGGGGCTTTCGGTGTATTTTTGTTCCGGCAGTTTTTTATGAATTTCCCGAAATCACTGGATGATGCGGCCAAGATAGACGGACTGTCCAGGATGGGAGCGTTTGTCAGGATATATCTTCCGCTGAGTAAGTCTATATTTGCCACATTGATCGTATTTAAAACGACAAGCACCTGGAATGAGTATACCTGGCCGTTGATCATTACAACGCGAAAGAATATGTGGACGGTGCAGCTTGCATTGAGCGTTTTTAAGGAGGAGTTCATTACACAGTGGAATTATCTGATGGCAGCCACTACCCTGATCATGCTCCCGCTTCTTGTGATGTATGTATTTATGCAGAAATACTTCGTGGAGGGAATTGTCACAACCGGAATTAAAGGATAACAGAGAGGGAAAGGGAAAGTTTATGAAAACAGTATTGATATTGATGGATACATTGAATCGAAGATATTTAAGGACATATAACGAAATGGCGAAGGGGATCACACCCAATATAGATGCTTTTTCAGCAGACTGTGCTGTCTATGATAATCATTTTATCGGGTCGGCGCCCTGTATGCCGGCCAGGAGAGATATTTTTACAGGGAGAATGCAGTTTTTGGAAAGAGGATGGGGTGGGATTGAACCCTTTGATATCACGCTGCCACAGGTGCTGCGGCAGAACGGTGTATTTACGCATATCACGACCGATCATACGCATTATTTTGAGATCGGGGGTGAGAATTACTGTTATCTGTTCAATACGTGGGAATACCACAGGGGGCAGGAATTTGATACCTGGATTTCGCGTGTGGAGCAGCCGCCGGTTGATCCGGAAAGCTATGGGAAGAAATCCTCCCAGTATCTGCTGAACAGAACCCGATTTGTCACGGAGGAGGAATATCCTTCACCGAGAACCTTCCGTTCGGCCTGTGAGTGGGTGGAACAAAACAGGGGAGCGGATGATTTCTTTCTTATGGTGGAAAGCTTTGATCCGCATGAGCCGTTCGATTGCTCGGAAAAATATCACAGAATGTATGAGGATGATTATAAGGGCAGAGAATTCTGCTGGCCCAGCTATGCGGAGGTGACGGAGCCGGCGGACGCGGTGGAGCATCTGGAAAAGTGCTACCTCGGAACGCTGAGCATGGCGGACCACTGGTTTGGGAGATTGCTGCAGACATTGAAAGATAACGGGATGTATGAAGATACGTTGATTATTTTTACAACGGATCACGGGCATATGCTGGGAGAGCATGGCTTTACAGGGAAAAATATTATGCACGCGTATAATGAGATGGCGCATATTCCGCTGATGATCCATTTCCCCGGCGGGAAGGAAGCAGGGAAAAGGATTAAGGAGCTGACACAGAATATAGACCTTATGCCGACGATATTGCAGCATCACAGCTGTGCTGTGCCGGATCGGGTCAAAGGCATGAGTCTTCTGGACGTTGTCAGGAAAAAGAGCAGTCCCAGGGAACAGGTGATCTATGGCTGGTTTGGCCGGGCAGTCAATGTTTATGATGGCAGATATACTTACTTCAGAGCACCGGCGAGCAGAGAAAATGGGCCTCTATATCAGTACTGTGGGATTCCTTCCACCTGCTGGAGATATTTTGACGAGCGGTATGCGGAGGCGATAGAGATGGGAAGGTTCCTTCCCTATACACGGTATCCGGTTTACAGGATTCCGGTTCTGTTTCCGGAAGATTACTCGGGCAATATCGAGTATGTCATGGAGTCCTGTCTCTATGATCTGGAGAACGATTACGAGCAGCTTCACAACTTAATGGATGCGGAAAAAGAAACTGAAATGTGTAAAAAACTGGTGGCCGGGATGCAGGAAGCAGAGGCGCCGGCCGAGCAGTACAGGAGACTTGGAGTGGAGATTTCCAATGCCATGCATCTGTCGGGCTGGCTTGGACGTGAGGTTACGCTTCCTTTGGATGAAGAGCTCTTTTTGCAGGAACTGAACAAAAAACGGGTTTCCTCAAAGAAGAAGACAGGGGTGCAGGAGCTGACGCTTGACGTGGACGGAAGCTATGGAAACAGGCCATAAAATTAAATATTCATAAGCTTAATCCCTTTCACATTTCTGTAATCGCCCTGACGCTGTACAAGGATATGGACTTATCAGCATTGCCTATATCCACAGGTTTCTGAAAAAACGCCACATAAAAACAGGGAAATAAATTTGAATCTACAGTTATTTCCCTGCTTTATGGCTGTAATATTAAATTTTTGATCGGCCTTCGGCTTTCTTGTTACGGGATCTGCACATTTACTTTTTCTAAATTGGTTTCAAAACTACCATAGTCCGGCGAAATGTTCTACCTCAGAAACACTAAGACCTGCATCTTCCGCAGTTTACTCGATTGTCATGTTGCTTCTTTTTAGCATCCTGAGTGCCGTCTCCTTTTTCATTTCGCTGTCAAAGCAGGTGATTTTCTACATTCACGCCATGCTGATTTTATCTCGCTTTTTTTGTTTGACAGTTGTCATTGGCTGTTCAATACTGAGATTATGGAGAAGACCTGCAGGTTGTAACCAGAATCCAGTAAAATTTTTATTTTGCTTAAAAGATATAAAAACAATAAAACATACGAGGAAATTGCGTTTTATGAAATAATTACAAGGAAAAGTGGATATAATTAAAATAATACGAAAAGAAATATTGCGTTTTAAAAGAAAAGATGATATGGTATGAATACACTACAAAAGGAAAGGTGCTGCGGTATGAAAATTCAGGCGGTTTTGATCGATGGATTCAAGAATCTGTCAAATGTTAAAATTGGTTTCGATAACATTACAGCTTTAGTGGCGTTAAACAATTTTGGCAAATCGAATGTACTTGCTGCTATTGATTTTGGTTTGACATATATGAAAGCTACAATGGAAGATAAAGCTGATATGATGGCTAATTCGAATTTAATACCAATTAACAGCTATATGGTTAACAGAAATTACAAATTTCAAATGGAGATTTTGACTGAACTGGATGATATTGAATATCGTGTACTTTATGGATATGAATTTGCCTGGAAGTGTGATGAGAGTATCGAACCATATATTGTGTCCGAATATTTGAAGATCAGGCCGGAAGACAGGGGGCAGAAATATACTCAGCTGATCAATAGAGAGGGGCAGACAGCATTATATAAAAGTTCTGAAACGGGCAGATGCTCATCCAAAATAAATGTTGAGGCAGCGGAACTTGTTGTAAATAAGCTCCGAGCATATGATGAACTGTTTTATGCTGTAATTATTAAAAAAATGAATAGTATGAGATTTTATATGGAGAATAATCTGGATGCAAAAAGTTTTTATCAGCCAGATCCATTTATTCGCAAAGGCTTAGAAGACATGGCTGTCGATGCAGAAAGCCTTCCACGTGTAATATATCAATTACAGGAGAAAAATCCGGATAAATTTGCCCTGTTGAAGGAAGTATATAAAGATTTATTTCCTGATGTTGAAGACATTATTGTTAAGCAATACAAATTTAATGGTGGAGACAATGATAGATTACCTGCCGATTCTCCGTTTGTAATAGCAAATGCCATATACGTCTTATTTGTGAAAGATAAGAATTTAATATATCCCATTGATTTTGCGATGATGTCAGATGGTGCAAAAAGAGTGTTTATGATTCTGGCGAGGATCATTTTGGCCAATGAAGGAAATGTTTCTCTGATTGCAATCGAAGAACCGGAGAATTCAGTGCATCCAAGTTTGTTTCGGGCTTATGTGCAAATAATCAGTCAGTTGTTGGATGATTGTAAGATAATCGTAACCAGTCACTCGCCTTACGTTGTGAGTTATTTTGAACCTTCATGGATACATGTGGGCATAAACAGGAAGCCAGGGATCGCCGAGTTTTATAAATTCAAAAAATCGGGTCAGCGTTTATTACAACAGGATGCTGCGGATTTTAAGATGAGTATAGGAGATTACCTGTTTTCAATGCTGGCGGATGAGGAATGTGATTGGGAAGACTATCTGGAGTGTGATATGCATGAGTAAATGCCTTGTATTATTTGTTGAGGGAGATACAGAAGTTGAGTTTTATAAACGTGTAATATCAAATGCCAGGCAGAAGAGGGCAGATGGAAGATTTGATATTAACATTGAATGTAAAAACGTCAAAGGTGTCGGAGGATTTAAAAATATTGCTCTACGTAAGTTTATAAAGGAAATAAAGCCTAAGTATGGAGAGGAATGTGAGTTTAATGTCGCTTTATGTAGAGACACAGATGTTTTTGAACTCTCTCCCAAACCTCCGATAAATTGGAGTGAAGTAGAAGCTGCTTTTAAGGAGAATGGAGTCCGAAACGTTATCCACATAAGAGCAGAACGTTCTATTGAAGACTGGTTTTTACTTGATGTGGACGGAATAATATCATTTCTTCGTTTGTCAAAGAAAACGAAAGTATCCGGAGGCAATGGATATGATAAATTGAAAAAACTTTTTAAACAGGCAAACAAGATGTATTATAAGGGAATGAAAAGTAATGGTATGGTTGAACGACTTGATATTGATAGAATAGTGCAGGGCGTTCATACGCAGTTAGAATCTTTATACAAGGTGCTGGGAATATACTGAGGTAGGGAAACAAGGTGAGTTACGTGAAAGAGCTGTCAATTTGCTGCTTATGCAAAAGGACAGCTCTTTTCTGATCTTGTAAGAAATGGTTTCAGATTATACAAGGTCGTGAAGCAGACCAGAAAACGGCTCATGTCTGTTTTTCGATCAACTTTTATTCTATTTCTGTCACCTGGAGGAATATGCCCAGCTTCTGTCTGATCCCGGCAACGGTAACCCGGTAAACTCCGTAGATCAGTATGCTAAGCGCCGCCTCGATTCCCAGGCACGCCCCCAGCGATACGATCTCGCTGTACACGAGCTGCCCGTCATTGCCATACAGCAGCAGGATAAAAAACAGGTAGACAGCGATCAGCGCCACCACAGCCGGCACCCTGAAGACACTGCCGCACTGGCTTCTCACTTCCCTGTCCAGGAAGTTGGGAGATGCACCCAGTTTCTTTAGATCGTCGAAGATATAGCGGTTGTTTAAGGCGATGGTCTGACAGCGGGTATAACAGATGATCAGAACCGTCAGGATGCATACGATGAAAATAAACAGGAACATCATCAAAAATACGGACGTGGACAGCAGGAAATCGTTCATGCTTAAAATACGGAACCGGGGGATATATTCCCAGTTCTGGCGAAAGGTGAGGGAATCTGCTTCTGCCGGGTCAATACGCATCATGGGATCGGACGCCTGCCAGTCTGCGATACCCTGTTCTTCGGCCCTGATGGTGGTGATCCGATCGTGGTACACGGCAGTAAAGCAATTTTCATCAAAGCACGAAACCATGCGGTGAAAAAGGGCGTCGGCGAAGGGATAGCTGTCTTTGCCGTCCACATTAAAGGATACGATCCTGCCTTTCCAGTCGTCGGTCAGGCCTTCCGAGAGCAGTGCGTAATCCGTATTGTCCAATACACAATAGCCGCGCATGTCCGTCATCAGGTCGTAATGGAGAAGGCCCGCATATTGGGTGGAGATCTGTGTGCGTGTGACCATATTGGTGATGTGTTTCGCGCTGCTGATTATGGAGAGGGCTGTTTCCTCCTGATTGGTGATACACAGGTAAGTGCCGGGGAGGACATCTATATTCTCGCCGGTGAGCGTGTTCCACGTGTCTTCGGAGATGACTCTTTTTTCTATGCATATGGGGATGTATTCATCATGCCAGTGTTTGCCGTCTTCCTCCATTATGCTGGAGAAGGCTCCGAATGCCAGCGTGATATAGTCGAATTCGCCCCAGTCTTTTAAGGACAGGCCGTATTCCTCGGCGAGCGTTTCTATGGCCGCCCTGTCCGGCAGGGTCTGGTCGGCCCGGTAGTGATAGAAATAATCGTAGGGCTGGGCATGATATTCCATGATCGTGCCGATGGACAGGATGGGGACATAGAAGATGCCGAAACAGGCGCTGGCAATCAGCAGCGTAACGACAATCATATTGTTTACGGTCTGTTTTCCCTGAAACTTCATCATGCTTCGGGCAATAATATTCTTGTAGGGGGCATGTTTACGGCGTCCAAACCCGTGGACCACGGCATGGAGCATGATCATATAAAGCCCTGCAAATGCCGGCGCATAGAGGAGGTTCATCCATACAGGCGGCAGAGCTTGAACCTTGTAAAGATAGAAAATGGGCGTGCAGTATCCAAGAAGAACCCCGGCGGCAAGAAGGATACAACCCGCCGGCGCGCACCATTTTCCGAGCTCCTTTACGGGTTCGTTGATGTGCTCCTCCCGGATGACCTCCATGATAATGGTTCTCCGCAGATAGTGCCAGGCGAATATACAGGAAAAAGCGGCCACCGCCAGCAGAAATGCAAAGGAGATCAGCAGGCATACGGGATCAAAGGAAAGTCTCATATCCGAGCTGTCAATGAGGAGCAGCCGGAAGAGTGACCAGATAATCCAGATAAAAGGAAATCCGGCCAGAATGCCCGCCGTACAGGAGAAGCCGCTTAAGAACAGGACTTCCCGAAATAAGCCCGGCATCAGTCTCTTCCTGGAAGCGCCCAGCGCCATCAGGATGCCCAGCTGTCTTGATTTATGCCGGAAAAAGAGGCCGGCGGCATAGATGGTAAACACAACGCAGCCGATCAATGTCAGTATAAAGATAGCGTTCATCTGCTTGCGGCTGTCCCCGCCCGGCGGAAAAGTGGTCTGTACCGTCGGCGACAGCATCATGCCCGAGTAGGCGGAAATGATCATCAATGCGGTAAAATTACAGAACAGATACAGATGCGCGTGCTTCCGGTCCGCCCGCTGCAGCCTCTGCTCCATTTTTTTCATCGTTAAAGTCTGTGACATATCAATACCTCCGAATTATTCAGTCATCTCTTTGATCGCAATAAGCAGCTGGTCCTGAAACTGTCCGCGCTCACCCTGCCGCTCCAGCTGGCGGTAGATGGAACCGTCTTTTAAAAGGATCACGCGGTCGCAGAAGGAAGCGGCAAAGCTGTCGTGGGTTACCATAAAGATCGTAGCGTCCATGCGTTTCTTTACCTCCCCGAAGCTTTCGATCACGGCGCGGCTGGACTTGGAATCCAGATTGCCGGTAGGTTCGTCCGCAAGGATGATCAGGGGATTGTTGATCAGGCTGCGCGCCACGGCCGCCCGTTGTTTCTCGCCGCCGGAGATCTCGGCCGGGTATTTGGCTGCGATATGCTGGATGCCGAAAAGAGCCGTCAGCCTGTCGGTAAGCTCCTCCGCGTCCCCGGACACTTCGCCCTGTACGATCCGCGGCACCAGAATATTTTCACGGATGGTCAGCCCGTCTAAGAGCATGAAATCCTGAAAGACAAAACCGAGCTGCGTATTCCGAAAGTGCGCCAGTCCGGCATCGTCAAGGCCCGCCAGATTGGTGCCGCCGATGGTGATTTCTCCCTTATCGAAGGGGATATAGCAGGAAATACAGTTGAGAAGAGTGGTCTTTCCAGAACCAGAAGGCCCCATCACGGCCACAAATTCTCCCTTTTCTACACAGAAATCAACACCGTTTAACACTTGATATTTGTTTTTTCCGGTCTGATAGGATTTGTAGAGATTTTTGACATATAACATATAGATACCTCGCTTTCTTTTACTCTGCTAAAAGAATAGCACGCGGCATACCGGTCCGGTCTGCAGGGTGTCAAAAACGGCGGGCCTGATTGTCATTTTTGGAGAGCGGAAGCAGGTTTTGTAAAGTTTGGCGGTATTCTCTGTAAAGTTTGGAGCAGAGGAAAAGAGTGGACGTGTACTTTGGGGATTGGGTTATGGTAAGATGTAGACACGGGAAATGGTTCCCCGGGTGATGCTATATGACGTGACGGGAACAGGGACTTGCCTGGACGTGGCAAATCCCGGATTGTTACAGAACGATATGACTGACCGGATCTTCATGGAAGAGGGAGGAGAATTGCATGTTACGGATCGCGATATGTGACGATGAGGCGGATGCGAGAGACGCGCTGCGCTTTCAGCTGGAAAAGGCGCTTATGGAGAAGTCGGAAGAGATCGTATATGAGTTTTCCGCCGGAAGTAATGCCGTATCGTGGCTTGGAAAGCATCCGGGAGAGGTGGATTTACTTTTTCTGGATATTGAGATGAAGGGTTTAAACGGCATGGAGACAGCAAAGCAGATCAGGACATTTGATGAGCAGATCATGATCGTTTTTCTGACGGGCTACAGCGAGTTTGTATTTGAGGGCTACAGTGTGGGTGCGCTGGATTACATGCTCAAACCGGTCACGGCGCAGAAGCTGATGGAAGTGCTTTGCCGGGTGCGGACGCGATTGGAGCAGGAGGAAGATAAGGCTTTTTCCTTCAAAAATGCGGACGGAACGTGGCGGTTTTTGCTGCAGGATATCCTCTGTTTCTGTTCCGATAAACGTATAGTCACGCTGGTCACGGAGCAGGGGGAATATTATTTCTATGCGAAACTGGACGAGATCGCAGCGCGGCTGGGCGGCCGGTGTGTGCGGATCCATCAACGTTATCTGGTGAATCCGGCCCGGGTGGATCATCTGGGCAGCGATGCGGTCATGGTGGGCGGCCGGCAGCTGCCATGCAGCAGAAACCACAGGGAAGAGGCCATGAAGAAGATTGCCAGATCCATGCTGGGAGGCTGTTAGGACAGCGCATAGAGAGGAATGGACAGAAGGAACGGGAAATGATTATAAATTGTTTTTGTATCATAATAAATGGAGCGGCGGCTTATCTGCTGCTGCAGGGAATGAAGAAATTGATCGTCGTATCGGAAAAGCGGTGGAAGCAGGCTGTCCTGTGGGGAAGCTGCTGGCTGCTATTGGCGATGATTATTTATATGGGGGACTGGGCAAATATTCTGCCGACAGTTCTTTTCTTCCTGCTTGTGATCAGGGCTGTCTGTGAGGGCAGTGTCTGGAAGAAAGCGGCCATCGGGCTGATGTATGCCAGTACCATTCTGTCTTTTAATGTGCTGCGGGATAATTTTGTCTTAACGGGTTACGTCAGGCATGATCATCCGGTAGTATGCATGATCATCGCGGGGTTTTTGTCGCTGTTTGCTGCCCTGTGTCTGTATCTGCCGATCAGAAGACATGCGCCGGACAGAGCGTATCATCTTTCCGACAGTCTGTGGAAACTGCTTTTGCTGCTGAATGCTACGCCTTTTGGGATTGTCCTCAGTGTGGTTCTGCTGACGACGACGGAGGAGGAAAGGATTTGGATGGAGATGCCGGATGGTTTTAAAGGGTATAATATTCTTGGACTGCTCCTGCTGTCGCTGCTGTCTTTCATCGGTCTGTTCCAGGCGGTCATCGTGCTGGCGCGGCAGCAGCAGCTGGAAGAACAGAATATGCTGGCAGAGGTGAACCAGAGTTATTATGCGGCCATGGAACAGCAGCATTTCGCCATAAGGCGGCTGAAACATGATCTGGCCAATCATCTGGCGGTGGCGGTCACGCTGCCGGAAGCGCAGCGGGAAGACTATATCAAAAGCCTGATGGAAGACAGCGCATTCGGCCGTTCCCTGCAGTACTGTGCGGATCCGGTCGTCAATGCGGTGCTCACGGTCAAGGAAGAGCAGATGAGCCGTTACGGTATCCGGCTGGAGGCCAGGATTGATATTCCGAAAGAGCTACCCTTTGAGAAGACGGATATCTGCGCGCTTTTCTCCAATGCGCTGGACAATGCGGGGGAGGCATGCAGACGACTGCCGGAAGCGGAAAGAGAAGTCTGTGTGAAAAGCCGGGCTCAGAAGGGGCTGTTCTTTCTGGAAGTCACCAATCAGGTGGCAGTCGCGCAGAAGAAT
>VSOD01000004.1 GCA_009774655.1 Lachnospiraceae bacterium | reverse complement strand
CCTGAAATGGGTGACCATCGGAAACGGCATGCCCACCAATTACGACACATGGGTGGCAAAGGTAAACGAATACGTGGGTGAGAAGATCGGCGTCAACATCGAGATGGAAGTCATTCCCTGGGGAGACTGGGACAAGAGACGTAACATCATCGTCAGCACCAACGAACCCTACGACATTATCTTCGGCAACGGCAACAACTATATCGCGGACATCAATCTGGGCGCTTACTATGATATCACGGATATGGTGGCCGACAATATGCCGGGGCTGATGGAACTGATGCCGGAGAAATACTGGGACGGCGTGAAGGTGAAAGACAGGATCTACGGCATTCCTACTTATAAAGACAGCTCGATCTCCAACTATGCGGTCTGGGATAAGGAGATCGTGGATGAGTACGGTCTGGATCTGGCTTCCCTGACGGAGATCGAATCTCTGACAGAGACCTTCGAGAAACTCAAGGAGGATAAGAATGATTATCCGGTTTATGTGAAGAACGACGGTGTGTACTACATCTTTGACGTTTATGACCAGATCGGCGCTGGCACACAGATTCTGGGCGTACGTTACGATGACCAGGATGCAAGAGTATGCTTTACGCTGGAGGAGCCGGATATCTACTCGGCGCTGGAGACACTGCATGACTGGTATCAGAAGGGCATCATCAATCCGGATGCATCCACCCTGTCGGAAGCCCGCGTTTATAATATGTGGCGTGTGGCACAGGGCTGGGAGTCGGCAGGCATTACGGCCTAGGGACCGCAGATGGGCAAAGACGTAGCGGTACAGAAGATCGGCGATACGATCCTTTCCAACGAGACGGTAAGAGGATCCCTTAACATGGTATCCATCAACACCAAATATCCGGAGAAATGTCTGCAGTTCCTGGATATGGTAAATACGGACACCAGGCTGCGCGACATGTTCTTCTATGGTGAGGAAGGCGTGAACTTCGAGTACAACGCAGACGGCAAGGCGCACAAGATCAACAATGAGTGGGCGATGGCAGGTTATACCCAGGGCAGCTTCTTTACGGTAACGCAGGAGGATACGGATGAGTATAACCAGTGGGAAGAGGTCAAGGCGCTCAACGAAGCGGCAGTGTCTTCCGTGATGATGGGCTTTACCTTTGATAACACCGCAGTGGCGGATAAGCTGGCGAACTGCCGTGAGATCTGGCTCCGTTACCGCAGTGAGGTAATGACCGGTGTGCAGGATCCGGCAACAATCATTCCGCAGATCAAGGAAGAACTGATGAAAGCGGGCTGGCAGGATGTCATGGATGAAGCGCAGAGACAGGTAGACGAATTTAAAGGCAAGTAAGGATAACGGCCCGGATGTATCCGGCTCATAACGAGGCGTCTGTTACAGACGCTTCGGGAGGGCCGGATATATGTAACAGGCGGATATCCGGAATGTTATGGAAAGTAAGAGGAGGTGGCGTGATGACGAAAACAGTGGGAAAAGATCTGCCGAATATCCCGTGGCAGGAGCCGGAAGGAGCGGGAAAGCTCCCGGTGTGGCGTTGCCGGGAAAATCCCATCATTGAGCGGTTTGCGACGAAAAACTCCAACAGCATTTTTAACAGTGCGGTGGTTCCTTACGGGGACGGATTTGCGGGGGTATTCCGTTGTGACAGCAGATCGGTCAGTATGGATATTTTTGCCGGATTCAGTGAGGACGGCATTCATTGGGAGATTTCCGACGAGCCGGTTACGTTCCAGGGAGCGGAGCCGGAGGTGGCGAAACGGGACTTTCGTTACGATCCGCGGGTGTGTTTTATCGAGGACAGATATTATGTGACGTGGTGCAACGGCTACCGGGGCTATCCCACCATCGGGATAGGCTATACTTTTGACTTTAAGACTTTTTACCAGCTGGAAAATGCCTTCCTGCCGTTCAACCGTAACGGCGTGCTCTTTCCGAGGAAAATCAATGGTAAGTATTACATGCTGAGCAGGCCCAGCGATAACGGGCACACGCCCTTTGGCGATATTTTTGTAAGCGAAAGTCCGGATCTGACCTACTGGGGCCGCCACCGGCTGGTGATGGAAACTGTCAAAGGGGATTATTCCGCCTGGCAGTCCACCAAGATCGGCGCGGGAAGCGTGCCTATCGAGACGCAGGACGGGTGGCTTCTGATCTATCACGGGGTGATCAATACGTGCAACGGCTTCGTATACCGGATGGGATGTGCACTGCTGGATCTGGAGGAGCCGTGGAAGGTGAAGAAGCGGACGCGGAACTATATTCTGGGGCCGCATGAGCTGTATGAGTGCGTGGGCGACGTGCCCAATGTGGTATTTCCCTGTGCGGCGCTGACGGATGCGGCGACGGGACGGATGGCCATCTATTACGGCTGTGCGGATACGGTGACCGGGCTTGCTTTTACGACGGTGGACCGTCTGCTGGAAGCCATGGAACCGGTAAGATCATAATAAGGGAAAGAGGATTTGCGGGAACGCTGCGTCGTGTTACAGAGGGCGCCCGGCAAAAAGAGGACGGTATGAGCATGATCAGCAGGACAGACAACAGGCCGTATATCAATGTGATCTTCGGCAATTTCTACAGCCCGGCCTACGATGACGAGGCTTTTATCGACGAGACGATGGAGCTGATCAGGGAGCTTGGCTTCAACAGCGTGATGTTTGATACCAAGGCCTGGGAAGATTTTAAAGAGCGCTATGAGACAGGGGCGCTCAGCCAGTACGTAAAGATGCAGGAATATATGGGAAAAAGCGCCCGCGCACACGG
The DNA here is from genome assembly GCA_009774655.1 of Lachnospiraceae bacterium. Classification (GTDB taxonomy): domain Bacteria; phylum Bacillota; class Clostridia; order Lachnospirales; family Lachnospiraceae; genus UBA3282. Next base: position 32,091 of record VSOD01000004.1, on the reverse strand, counting down.
GCTGGCCTACAACTTTCTGCTGTTGTATATGAACGGGGACAATCTGTATCCGCATATACGTTACAGCCCGCCCATCTTCGGGGAAGAGACGGTATATGCGGACGGCAGGCCCGGCAAGTGGTATAAATACTGGTCCGAAAAGGCGAGAAGCTCCATGCAGGAGCACGTGGAGCGCATTATGGACCGCTACGGCGAAGGCTGTGAGCGCTGTCTTGTGACACGGGAAGGGAAGACGGAGGAAGTCGTTCCCGTATGCAGCATGTGGGATCCGATCGTGGCGGGCAGCTTCGACGAGGAAGGAATCCGCCGGTACAGGGCGTTTCTGAAAGAATTCTACGGCGGAGAGATTGAGAAGCTGAACCGGGCTTACGGGATCAGGGCGGATGGTTTCGATCAGCTGCGGCCGGAGGAGTACTGGTTTTCCCTGCGGTTTGAGGAGAACGCGGGCGGAACGGACCTGTTCTATACGGAGGAGGATGTGCGGGAGCGCACGCCGCGGTTCGTGGTATACCGGGACAATGCGCTCTGGAAGGCACGGGAACTGGCGCTCTATTTCGAGGCCATGGGCAAAGCGCTGAAAGAGAAGAATCCGCAGCTGTTCCTCTGTCCGGATATGACGCAGTGGGGGTATTTCCTCAATATCTACGGACGGCAGCAGGCGGACGGGGACAACGAATTCAGCGATCTGTGGGATACGGCCATGCGGGGGATCGACCTCTATGCACTGGCTCCCTATGTGGATTCCTGTCATTTTATCACGGTTCCTGTCACGCCGGACGGATACCCGGATGCTTATGTGGTCTCCTGCCAGCACAGCATGATGCGGGTCATGAACGAGGGCAGACCGTTGGTGGGCGGTATCTACTGGGGCCGGTATATCTATAACGACATCTACGCCTGGCTGACCCCGGCGGAGATGATCGGCACCATGACGGCCTGCGGCATGGACGGGTATACCTGTTACGGCATGAACGGACTGGACGACGGCGGAGTCTTAAACAGGATGGAATCGGATTTCCTGAAGTCTCTGACGGCAGGCAACCGCTGGTGTGCCGAGGTGATACCGCGCAGAAAAGGGGCGCGTACAAAAGAGATCGCGCTGCTGTTTCCGACGGAAATGGCGCTTTTTGAGCCATACGAAGTGGGAAACAACAAGATCAGGCGGCTGGATCTGCTGGGCTGGTACCGGCTCTGCTGCGACCTGGGATATCAGGTGGATGTGATCAGCAGCCATGAGATTGAGAAAGGCGCGCTGTCGGCATACAAAGTGTTGATCGTGGCGGCCAATGACTGCTACGGCACACTGGAGAAGGGCGGGAGCGAAGAACGGATCAGAGAGTGGGTGCGGGAGGGCGGCGTGCTCCTGCACGGACCTGATGACACACTTGTCAGATATTGCTTTGGTATCGCGGGAGAACGCTGTGAGAAAATGCCCTACCGTTACGGTAAAACCATCATCCCACAGGGGGAGAGTTTTTGCAGATATCGGGATGGAATAACGGTTTCGGATTACGTGGACGGGAGCTGCTGCGTAGCAGAGTACACGGGAGAAAAATTGACATACATGTCAGAAATAAAATCGGAGGAACGGTCTAAGGAACAAAAGCAGGCATTTCGGGGAACGGTGTTTTCCTTCGGCATGCAGATCGGCGCGTCCTACGCGGCGAAGAATATCCCTCATGTGCCCTATGAACAGGGAAACCGGGAGATGTACCCCATCCTGCAGTCGAAGACCACGCTGGTAAAGGATATACTGGAACGGTATCTGCTGCCGGTGAGCGGCATCCGGGAGCGGGGAATCGAGACGGGCGTCTTCGGGAACGGTATGGTGATCGTCAATCACCGGTCCACGCCTTACGAACTTCCGCAGAAGTATGAGACGGAACATTACCAGATGCCTGTGGCATACACGCCGGACGGCAGAGGGATCCTGCCGAGACACAGCGCCGTGTGGGTCACCGGAACATTATAACAGACAAGGAGGCAGCTATGCATTTTTTAGACAAAAGGGTCAATGTCATTTGTGAAGAGTTGAAGAAGTTAAAGGTGAAGCAGAAATTTGCGATTGATGAGTGGAGCTACAAGGAAGGCAACTACATACATCCTGAGGATGTGGAAAAAGATCTGACACCATGGGAGAGTTTTGACTGCCGGAATATGCACTGGTACGGCAAGGACCGCCACTACTGGTTCAAGGCTGTATACCGGGTGCCGCAGGAGCTTGACGGCAAGCGGATGTGGATGCATGTGCGCCCCCCAGATCGACGAGTGGGACGACGCGAAGAACCCGCAGTTTCTGCTTTTTGTAAACGGTGAGGCAGTGCAGGGTATCGACATGAACCACCGGGATGTGTTCCTGCGGCCGCAGGCCCGCGCCGGTGAGGAATTGACGCTGGAGCTGCAGGCTTATACGGGCATCCTGCACACGGAGTTTAATCTGATCGTGGAGATGCAGGAGATCGACTGCGAGATCGAGAAGCTCTATTACGATCTGTGGGTGCCGCTTGCCGCCTTCTCCAGAATGGAAGAGGACGATAAGAACCGCAGGGATATCGAGGAGATTTTAAATACGACAGTGAACTTCCTGGATCTGCGCACGCCCTACTCGGAGGAATTCTACAGGACGTTACGAGAGGCCGCCGGGTATATCGGCCAGGCATTGTACACGGACCATGCCGGCTACAAGGATGTGATCGCTACCTGTATCGGCCACACGCACATCGACGTGGCATGGTGGTGGACCGTGGAGCAGACGAGAGAGAAGGTGGGACGCAGCTTTGCCACGGTGTTGAAGCTGATGGAGGAATACCCCAACTATAAGTTTATGTCCAGTCAGCCGCAGCTGTATGCTTTTCTGAAAGAGCGTTATCCGGAGCTTTACGCGAAGGCGAAGGAGCGCATTGAGGAGAAGCGCTGGGAGCCGGAGGGCGGTATGTGGCTGGAGGCCGACTGCAACCTGACTTCCGGGGAGTCTCTGGTGAGACAGTTTATACACGGAAAGCGCTTTTTTAAAGAAGAGTTCGGCGTGGACAACAGGATTCTGTGGCTGCCGGATGTGTTCGGTTACTCCGGGGCGCTGCCGCAGATCATGAAAAAGTGCGGTATCGACTATTTCATGACCACCAAGCTGGCGTGGAACCAGTTCAACAAGATTCCTTACGATACGATGCGCTGGCGCGGTATCGACGGTTCGGAGGTGTTGACGCATCTGATCACGACCCTGGGCGTGAGCCAGCCGATCAAGGATTTCTTCACCACCTACAACGGGATGCTGCACCCGGATGCCATCATGGGCGGCTGGATGCGCTACCAGAATAAGGACATCAACAACGACATTCTCATCTCCTACGGCTACGGAGACGGCGGCGGGAAGCATTGCCTATGTGAAGAACCTTCCGTCCACAGGCTATAAGACCTTCCGTATTGCCGGAAAGAGCGAAGCTGCCGGAGAGGCGGCAGTAAAGCCGTTTACACTGCAGGGGTTGTACGATCTGGAGACGCCTTTCTACCGGGTGAAGCTGGATGAGCAGGGTATGTTCACGAGTATTTATGACAAGGAAAACGAGCGGGAAGTGGTGCAGGAGGGACAGCGCGCCAATCTGCTGCGGATGTATGAGGATAAGCCGATCTACTTCGACAACTGGGATATTGATATTTATTATACGGAGAAATTCTGGGATGTGGACGGCGTAGAACAGATGGAATGGACGGAAGTCGGGCCGGTGCGTGCGGTGCTGGAGATCACGAGAAAAGCGTCTAATTCCACGATCAGGCAGCAGGTTATCTTCTATGCACTAAGCCGCAGGATCGAGTTTGTGACGAAGGTGGACTGGAAAGAACACCAGACGCTTCTTAAAGTGCATTTCCCGGTGGCTGTGCATACGGACGAGGCGGCCTTTGACGTGCAGTTCGGTAACCTGACGAGGAAGACCCACCGCAATACGAGCTGGGATGTGGCCAGATTCGAGAGCTGCGGACAGAAGTGGATGGATCTTTCGGAAGGACACTACGGCGTGTCGCTGTTAAATGACTGCAAATACGGACATTCCGTACAGGATTCCAATATGGCGCTGACACTGATCAAGTCCGGCATCGAGCCGAACCCGACGGCGGATCAGGAGGAGCACGAATTTACGTATGCGATCTATCCTCATGCGGAAGGATGGCGCGCGGCCGGTACGGTAGACGAGGCTTATAAGCTGAATCAGCCGCTGACGGCACAGACGGGTACGGCGGACGGCGGGGCGTATTCCTTCGCCGGTGTGGACCAGGCCAATGTGGTGCTGGAGACAGTGAAAATGGCGGAGGATGAAAGCGGAATCGTGCTGCGTATGTACGAGTCGGAGAATGCGCTGACGAAGGCGAGACTGACGGTGAATACGGCGTTTGAAAAAGCGTATGTGTGCAACCTGCTGGAGGAGATCGAGACGGAAGCAGTGGTGAACGGAAATGAGATCGAGGTTGTGCTGAAACCGTATGAGGTAGTGACGGTGCTGCTGGCCGGCGCTGTGCCGACGCAGGGCAGCGACAGCGTGGCAGGGCATGAGATAATGCGGCACGAGGCGAAGCGGCGGGCTGAGACAAGGCGATAATAAAGCGATATTGTATGGGGGATTTATCGATAAGGAATGTTATCAAGGAAGGGGCTGTACAGAAAATGGCAGTTTTGAAATTAAAGCCCGCCTGCAAGGATTATCTCTGGGGCGGGACGCGGTTGATGAAGGAGTTTGGCAAGGCGTTTGCGGGAGAGCGGCTGGCGGAGACATGGGAGCTGTCCTGCCACCCGGACGGCCCCAGTATTGTGGAGAACGGGCTGTATGCGGGCAGTACGCTGAATGAGTATATCCTGATGGAAGGCAGGAAGGTGACGGGGACGAAGAGCTGCCAGTATGAGCAGTTTCCGATTCTGATCAAGTTTATTGATGCCAGGGAGGATCTTTCGATCCAGGTGCATCCGGGAGACAGCTTTGCGCTGGAACATGAAGGGCAGTACGGGAAGACGGAAATGTGGTATATCGTGGACTGCGAGGAAGGAGCCAGCCTGTACTATGGCTTTTCGAGAGAGGTGAGCGCGGAGGAGTTTGCGCAGCGGATCGAGAATAAGACGCTTCTGGAAGTGCTCAACAAGGTGGAGGTGCAGAAAGGTGACGTGCTTTTTATCGAGCCGGGCACCATCCATGCCATCGGGGCGGGGAATGTGATCGCGGAGATCCAGCAGAACTCCAATGTGACGTACCGGGTGTATGATTACGGGCGAAAAGGGCCGGACGGGAAGGAACGGGATCTGCACATCGAGAAGGCGCTGCAGGTGACCAACCGGATTCCGATCCTCAAGCGGAAATCTTTTGAGCCGCATATCGTTTCCTGTGAGTATTTCACGGTAGATAAGATCGTGCTGGACGGTCAGTTCGTGAAGCGGATCTTCGGGGAGACGGACCGGACGTCTTTCGCCAGTCTGCTGGTGCTGGAAGGAGAAGGAGAGGTACGCGCGGCAGAAGAGAGGGTGGCCTTTCGGAAGGGCGACAGCGTCCTGATCACGGCGGATACGGGAGCGTATGAGCTGGAAGGGAATTTTGAGGCGCTGCTGACGACGGTATAAAAAATATTTTCAGGTTGACGAAGCCTGTTTTGAGATGCAAAATGATAGAGTGGATTCCTGCATGGAACGGAATGAACCGGATCGTGCGGGAGTCTGCGCTATCATTTTTGTTTGAGAACAGCAGGAGGAGATTATGAATACGGCGACAGAATTACGGAATAAATTACGGAGCATTGACCATAAGGGGTATCCCGCCTATAAGGATCTGAAGGGGCAGTACAATTTCGGGGATTATGTGCTTTCCATCGATCACGTGCAGGGGGATCCCTTTGCCTCGCCTTCCCGGCTTTCGGTGCGGGTGGAGAAGGCGAAAGCCGGGTTCCCGGCGGCGTATTACGATACGAAGGCCAAGCGCATCACCCTGCAGGACCACCTGACCAGACTGTTTGGCAGACAGGTGGCGGGCGGCAGTTTTCAGGCGAAGGGATCCGGGAAGAGCGGTCTTTTGTCCGTGTCCAGATGCGGGCAGCAGGTGTTGGAGCGCACGGCCATGCGGGTGAAGGACGGCGACCTGATCCTGCGGTTTGAGGCCGGGTTTCCGGCCAACGGGCGCACCATCAACGCCAGAGAGCTGGAGAAGATGTTGTTTGACATTCTGCCGGACTGTGTGCGCAGGAGCCTTTACTATGGAAAGATCGACAAGGAAAAGCTGCGGCAGGCCATATGCCTGTGTGAAGACCAGCAGTATATCAGGCAGTGTCTGACGGAGCGGAAGCTGTGCGCCTTTATAGCGGACGGTTCCGTCCTGCCCCGGGAGAGCGGCGTGTCGGAGCGTCCCATGAAGAACGGGGTGCCTTTCCGGTCGCCGGAATCGCTGCGGATCACGCTGGATCTGCCCAATAAAGGGGCGGTAAGCGGCATGGGAATTCCGCAGGGCATTACTTTGTTCGTGGGCGGCGGTTATCACGGCAAATCCACGATCCTGCAGGCGCTGCAGAACGGGGTCTACGATCATATCGCAGGGGACGGCAGGGAGCTTGTGATCACGGACGCCTCGGCTTTTAAGCTGCGGGCGGAGGACGGCCGCAGCGTGACGGGCGTGGACATCTCGCCTTTTATCAAGAATCTGCCGAACAGAAAGGACACGGTGCACTTCTCCACGGAAGACGCCAGCGGCAGCACGTCCCAGGCGGCCAATCTGATGGAGGCGCTGGAGAGCGGCAGCAGCCTGATTCTGATCGACGAGGATACGTCGGCCACCAACTTTATGGTGCGTGACCGGTTGATGGCACAGGTGATCACGCCCGGTGAGGAGCCGATCACGCCTTTTATCAGCAGAGTGCGGGGGATGTATGAAGATCTGGGTGTATCCTCCGTTATCGTGGCGGGCAGCTCGGGAGCCTTTTTCCATATGGCGGACACTATTATTCAGATGAAGGAATATGTGCCCATTGATATTACGCAGAAGGCGAAGGAAGCGGCGGCGGCCTGTGAAGACAGGGGAGCGGAAGATGCGGATGATGCGCGGAAGTTTCCGCCTTTTAACCGGAAACGCTGCCCGGGGCCGGATATGGCGCTGCGAAAGGAAGACCGGATCAAGATGAAAGCCATGGGAACCAGTGAGATTTCTATCTGCAAAGAGAACGTGGAACTGCGCTATCTGGAGCAGCTGAAGGATCAGGAGCAGAGCATGGCGCTGGCATATCTTTTAAAGTATGCCCAGCTTAAGATGATGGACGGCAGGAAGGATCTGCGGCAGATCGGGGATCTGCTGGAGGAGCAGCTGGACGGCAGCGGGCTGGAGAGCCTGTTTGAAAGAGGGGACGTCTCCTCTCAGCTGGCAAGGCCGCGTAAGCAGGAGATTCTGGCCTGCATCAACCGGTACAGGAAGCTGAAAATATAGGGTTAATGTGCAAAGCGCCCTGCTGCAGGGCGCTTTGCCAATGGCCTTTTTGGTATTCCATGTCAAAAAGAAGGCGTTTCACAACATTTTTCCTGGAAAGGGAGGAGAGAAGAGGCAGTATGGTGGTATACTGTTAGACGAAGGAACGTAAGACGGGAGAAATCAGGGTGCAGATCGTAATATGTGATGACGACAGGAAGATGCAGGACATCCTGCGGGATAAAATAGAGAGAAGCTGCCGGGAGATGGGGGTGGTGTGTGAGATCACCTGCTGTTCTTCGGGCGGGGAAGTGCTGGGTGCGGACAGGACTCCGGACGTGCTTTTTCTGGATATTCAGATGCCGGGCACGGACGGCATGGATGTGGCGAAGGAACTGCGCAGGCGGCGGTGGAATACGATTCTGATATTTGTGACAGCACTGTCAGAATATGTCTACGACGCTTTTGACGTGGGAGCCTTTCATTATCTTGTGAAACCTTTTACCGCCGAAAAGCTCTCAGAAGTATTGAAAAAGGCGGTGGAGGCATTTGAGGAGTTTAAGAAGCAGGGCCGTCCGGCAGGGCGAAGAGGGACGGATAAAACGATTCTGGTCCGGCAGGGAAGCGTTTCCGCGGCTGTGGCGGTGAGCAGTATTGTCTATGCGGAAGTGTTCAACCGGAAGGTCACGCTGCATACGGTGAACGGCGATCTGGAGTATTACGGAAAACTGACAGAACTGTCAGAACAGGTCGGGGACGGCTTCTACCGGACGCACCGGGCATATCTGGTGAATCTGGATTATGTGGAGAAGTACGACGGGACGACGATCTGGCTGGAGCAGGGGACGGCGCCGGTGTCGAAGAAGCAGTTTGCCGGATTCGTGAAACAGTATATGCATTATATCAGCAGGAGAGGAACGGCAGGATGAATCCGTTTGAACCATATTATGTGATCATCAATGAACTCGACCACCTTGCTTTCACCATATTCAACGCATACTGCTTTGTGCTCCTGGTAAAGCCGTTCATGGCAGCGCGGGAAAGGCTGTGGAGGGTGGGAGCGGCTTATGTGGCAGTGTTATGCGGCCTGTGGTGGATGCCCTGGTATATTTCTCCGATGCTGGCTTATGGGATTGGCACGCTGGCGGCATTGGGGGTCATGTGCCTGTCAGACAGGGAAGATTTTGTGGGGAAGGTATTTCTGGCGGTGGCTTTTTACTGTATCCGCTGGCAGATCCGGGGCATTGTGACAGGGATTACAAACGCGGCCTATGGCCTGTGGGAATCTATCTTCATAAACTTAAGAGATCATCCGTCTCTGGCGTATGTTTATGAGAGGACGGCGGCGCGTTATGATTTTTGGCTTTATACCTATGTGGCGGATTGTATACTTGATTTCGGGCTGAGCGTGCCGCTGCTGTACGGGGCGATCCGGCTTATGCGGCGGGCTTATGGCAGCGGCCGGGATAATCTGAGCGGAAAAGAGTTCTTACTGCTGTTCACCCCGTGTGCGCTGGGGGTATTTGCCTATGGAGTGGAAGAGTTTTACAAAAGCGCCTATGAGAAAGCGTCGACAAAAAGCATCTATGATCTGCCCGGCCGGTCTTTGCTGATGATTCTGTATTATCTGGCCTGCTATCTTACGATCCTGGTGGTGGTGTATGTATTCCAGCGGTGGAAGCAGGAACAGCGGGAAGACGGGCAGCGCAGGGTATTTTCGGCACAGATGAAGGATGTGCAGCGGCATGTCGAGGAGGTAGAGAGGCTTTATTCGGATCTGCGCAGGTTCCGCCATGATATGGGCAACCACCTGATGACGCTGGAAGAGCTGTACGGCAGAGGAGAGTATGAGGAGGCGGGCAGATATGCGGAGAACATGCGGACGAAGGTGCAGGAGATCTCGCCGGAGATCTGCAGCGGCAATCCCGTGACGGACGCAGTGCTGTCGATCCGCAGACGGGAGATGGAAGAGAAGGGGATTTCCTTTTGCTGTGAATTCCGTTATCCGCCGAAGGGCGGACTGGATGCCTTCGACCTGAGCATCATTCTGAACAACGCGCTGGCCAATGCCGTCGAAGCGTCCGTGCGGGAGCAGCGCCGGGAGATCATACTGTGTTCCCGCCCTGTTAAAAATATGTATATCGTTGAGGCGGCAAATGTTTTTACCGGCAGTCTTCATGTGGATGCGCAAAGCGGCCTGCCCCTGACCACGAAGACGGAAGAAGGACACGGATTCGGACTTTCCGGCATCCGCCATGTGGCGCGGAAATATTACGGCGACGTGGAGATCGGCGTGGAGGATTACAGGGGAGCAAGGTGTTGTGTCATGCGGGTGATGCTGCAGATCCGGTAATGTTACAGGTCCGGTAATGCCGTAAGGGTTCAGAACGGTCTGCGTGTTTACTGCGATGATCGTACATGCACTGACCGTAGGAAAGCGGAACCGTATTCGTTCACACCATCATAAAGTTATTTCACAACATTGCGCTTTAATGTTACAAAGGAAGGACCGAAATAAAGATTGAAAAGATTTTTCATTAAAGTGTCTGTACCGGAAACGGCAGGGACGCTGACGAAAGAAAGGCAGTCAAAAAGGAGGATACAGCAATGAGAGTAAGCGGGACAGGCGGCTCGGATATGCAGGTTAAAGGCACGGGGATGTCGCCGGGTATGGGCGAACCAATGGATGAAGTCAGTAAAGGTCTGCAGAAACAGATTGAAAATCTGCAGAAGCAGATGAAGGAGCTGTCATCGAATCAGGAGATGCCGCCGGAGGTGAAGATGAAGAAGCGGCAGGAGCTGCAGAAGAAGATCAGCGAACTGCAGATGCAGCTTCGACAGCATCAGATGGAGGTCAGGAGAGAAGAGGCCAGAAAGAAGGAAGAGAAGGCTTCTGAGGACGATGTTCTGAATCCGGGCAGGAAAGTGCAACAGAAGCAGGAGCAGAATGCAGGGTTTTCGGCAGGCAGTATGGAGGCGATGATCTCCGCCGACGCTTCGATGAAACAGGCGGGAGTACATGGCAGTACGGCCAGACATGCGCAGAACCGGGCCGGTATTCTGGAGTCGGAGATCAAGCGCGATAAGGGAGGACCGGGAGATGCAACGGCGGCCAAGGAAGAGGAGCTGGCCGAGACGAATGCACTGGCCGAAAAGGCTACGGCTTCTCAAATGGATTCCCTGAACAAAGCCAATGAAATCGTGCAGGAGGCAACGGAATCGGAGAAGAAAGATACTGACCGTAAAGAGGAAGAGACCGGGAAGAGCGGTGAGACAGGACGGCAGGACGAGACAGGCGCGGCAGAATATGCGGCGGCAGGCGAGCCGGGCAGTCCGGTGCAGGGCGCTGATGATGAGAAAGCGCAGAATGCAGGCGGACAGGCGCTGGTTGAAACGGATGGCCGCAGAATTCTGTATCATCCGGTAGATGTCAGGATCTGAGCAATAAATTAAGTATACCCTCCGGCCCATAGGATCATGGGAGCCGGAGGGTATTTGCGTGTCTTATCCCTGTGTGATCAGGCAGGCGGCATCAGCGGCCGGCAGTTCAAGGCCGGTCGGTTTCGGGGTCGAGCTGGAACGGGATATTGTGCTGCTCCAGCAAAGATTTCAAATAGGCAATCTGTGTAGACAGGCTGTCGATCTTGGGCAGGTAATACTCGGCCTCTTCTTTCCGGGTGCGTTCGATGATTTCCTCAGAACTGGTGCCGCACAGGTTCAGGATTCCTTCACAGACCATAGGGGTATCTCCTTTCTTGTTTCGGTTGGCGGTGGTTAACTGGTTCATATACCGGATATAGATATCCTGCTCCTGATGGAGACTGTAATCGTCTGTCAGCCGGTTGATAAGGCCGTGATCCAGCAGCCTGTTGGTGAGACAGTGAAGATATAGATATTCTTCCGGCGGCAGCTGGCTCGTGACGATAATCTGTGTATGAAACGTCTCTTTATTGATATGATATACTCCCGGAGAAAATTTTTCAACCTTTATTTTCCGTTCCTGCTGCAAATGTCTTATCAGCTTGCGCGGATAATGGCAGCTGAGATGAGTCAGACTGACATCAAGGCCGGAATACTGGTTTTTGTTGCCGATCTGGTCGATCAGCAGACCGGCATAGCCGATGGTCTTATAGTAGGAGTCGATACCGGCCGAAGAGCCGATTCCCTTAACTTCAAACAGATTAAAGGTTTTAAAAAGGCAGGCTATCGTGGCAGGGATCATCTGCCGGGTTAATTTCCTGATAACGAGAATGTCGATGCGGTAACTGCCCTTGCCGAGAGGATATTCTGTCATATATTCCAGAGAGTCGGCATAGTTTTTAAGATCGATCTGAAGCGCACAGGCTGCGGCTTCGTGCCAGTTGACATTTGCTGTTTTTTTAGATTGACGCATAAGAGACCTTTCCTGAAAGAGCGGTCTAAAGACCGTGAGATATGTCAAAAGATATAGTAAACGACATAACAGATACTACTTTTATACCATGACTGCAAATGAATTACAAATGTTTTGTAGTATATAAAGTGTAGAAAAATCGGAACAAAACTGTGGATGAAGAAAGAGAGAAAATCCATATATAGTTTGAAAATAGAAGATCTGGCTGAAAAAATACCAGATATTGTATTGTGTATTTTCATGAAAAGACTTTTGGCAGAATTTGTTGTCCGCGCAGGTATCCGAAACATTTTACCTCCGGGCGATTTTGTAGTAGGATAGTAAAGAGGGCAGAAAAAGAAAGATTAAAAAGGAAAGATCAAAAAGAGAAGATTAAGAAGTAAAGATCAAAGAGAAAGACAAGGATGCGGAAGGCACAGCAGCGCCGGAAGCAAAGTGGAGCCATGGAAAAAGAAAAAACAGGAATGCTCAGCAATGCAGTGCTGAAAAACATCGCCTACATAACAATGTTCATCGATCATTTTTTTGCGGTAGTCTATTACACATTGGTGCGGCAGCTGCAGACGGCGGGATATGTGGTCGGGAATGAGGAAAGGATCTATGCCGCGGGAAGGGCAGTGGGCAGGATCGCGTTTATTTTGTTTGCGTATCTGGCCGTGGAAGGATTTCAGCACACGAAAAGCAGGAAGGCATATCTGCTGCGGCTGGGTATTTTTGCGTTTGTGTCGGAGATACCCTTTGATCTGGCCTTCTCGGAGGTGTGTTTTAACAAGGAAAGTCAAAATGTTTTCTTTACGCTGTTGATCGGGGTGCTTGTTCTGACAGTCTTTGCGTGGGCGGAACAAAAGGCTGACGGCCTGCGGATGTCTGTCGATTCGCGCGGGCGCGGAACGATAACGAGCGTGGCGGGAGTGGTTTTATACGTGGCGGCTATAGCGGCGGTTTTGCTGGGGTGTCTGGCGGCCTGCGAACTGCGGACAGACTATCAGTTTATGGGCGTGCTGCTGATCTTTGCTTTTTACCGGACCAGAGAGAAGAGTCTGCCCGTGCAGGTGGCGGCGGCAGGCTGTGTGATGCTGTTTGGCACATGGGGTGCGAATTGTCTTAAGTACAAGGACAGCTATACGCTGTCATATTTGTTCCGTTTTTCCATGAGGGAGATGTACGGTCTCTTTGCATTTATACCGATCGTCCTGTATAATGGACGAAAAGGCCGTCAGCTGCCGAAAGCAGTCTGTTATGGCTTCTACCCGGTACACCTGCTGGTGCTGCATTTTGTGGCGCAGATGATTTCCGGCCGGATATAAAGGTATCATGGAGTTTGTTTATGACCGGAGCGGGACTTCGGGTATAAGGGGCGGCACAGGATAAAAAGGGAAAGTTGATAGAGCATGCCAGTACACGGAGCCGATTTGAAAAAATATATTAACGCAGTCAGCCTTCGCATCATCGCAGATGCAAAGGAGTACGGTGTGGCAGCAGTCATGGTGCTGTTGTATGCGGTGGCGGTCAACCTGATCTTCCATGCCTTTTGCCCGCTGGTCATCTTCTGCGGGTTTCCCTGCCCGGGATGCGGCGTCAGCAGGGCAACATTCTGTTTTGTGACTGGCAGGTGGGGGATGGCATGGCAGTTGAATCCGGTCATATTTCCGATTGTGCTGTCAGCGGTGTATTTTTGCCTGTGTCGTTATCTGCTGGGGAGAAAAGTCAAAGGCATCAAGGGGATCATTGCCGCTGTTTTTGTGTTGCTGTTTGTTGTATACTGTCGGCGGATGTACCTTTACTTTCCGGACAGGGTGCCCTATGTTTATACAGAAGAGAATATACTGGCACGAATTTTTCCTTTTTATGAACAAATATTACACAGGCATGGGATTATGTGATAAAATATTGCAGTGACCTGATCTTTTCATCCATGACGATACAGGCAGCAAGAACGTCACAGAAATGGGGACAAGGATAAAGAAGTATAAAATAGAAGCAATTTAAGGTATAGTAAACGAAATTTCCAATGTCGTTTACTATTTAAGAAGAAAGAACGGGGTTTGACTATGGAAGACAATAAATTATATCCGGAACAGAAGGAAGAACTGACCACAGCGGGAGAAGAGAGCGCCAACTGGAAAGAGGAGCAGGCTGCATCGTCAGCAGCAACCGGTGTAGCTCAGGAAGAGCAGGCTGCATCGTCAGCGGCAACCGGCGCAGCTCAGGAAGAGCAGATTGCATCGTCAGCAGCAACTGGCGCAGCTCAGGAAGAGCAGGCTCCATCATCAGCGGCAACCGGCGCAGACCAGGAGGAGCAGACTGCATCATCAGCGGCATCCGGCTTAAGCCAGGAGACGCCTGTGCTGGATGTACGGTTTGGGGAACAGCCGGATACGGCCGGGATGACCGAGGATCATCATAACGAAGCGCATCAGGCGGAGGCGCTGCAGACACAGCCTGCCGGGAACTGTGCGCCATATTTCAATAACGGAGACCAGAGCAGTGCGCCCTGCTTCAATAACCATTACCAGAATACCGCGTCGTATCAGGACAACAGTTATCCGAATGAACAGCCCTGTCAGGGCGGTACTTACCCGAATAATGGTTACCGGCATCATGGATACTATGACAACGGCCAGAGCACAGGCTATCAGGGCTGCCAGAACAGCCAGACAGCAGGCGGTCAGAGCGTGGACGGCCAGAATGTTTCCTGTTACAACGGTGCCTTCTCCGGTACGGGCGGTCAGAACTACGATGGCGGCTATCAGCAGTACAATAGCGGGCAGCCGTATCAGAACACATACCAGAATATGTATCAGAACACTTATCAGAATCCGTACCAGAACAACAGCCAGATGGAGCTGGAAGAGCCGGTTAAGATCAGCGAATGGGTGCTGGCAATGGTGCTTATGTTGATTCCCTGTGTGAATATCATCATGATGTTTGTGTGGGCGTTCAGCAGCACCGAGAAGAAGAGCAAGTCCAATTTCTTCAAGGCCTACCTGATCTTCTTCGGCATTTCCATGGGTGTGATGCTGCTTGTCTGGGTTGCGATCGTGTTCTTTGCGATGCTGTCATATTGATATCTGATCACTGTAAAGAACCTGTCCAGCGCCCGGAAGCGCCGCAGGGCAGTATGAGGGAATTGGAACTTACCGGCAGGCCGATCTCACCGGCCTCCACATGCCCGCCGAACTGCGGGGTGATGACGGTCTGCAGCATGTAGGACAACACGGCCGGCTGCAGTCCGGTTGTATAAGAATTTATCAGGAAAAAGCAGGCATCTTTCGACAGGATCTGCGCTGTCAGGCGCAGGAAGGGGAAGATGCTTTCTTCTATTTTCCAGATCTCGCCTTTGGGACCCCGGCCATAGGAAGGGGGATCCATGATGATGGCGTCGTAAGTGTTGCCGCGGCGGATCTCACGCTCCACGAATTTGACGCAGTCGTCCACAAGCCAGCGGATCGGCGCATCCGTCAGACCGGAAGCGGCGGCGTTTTCTTTTGCCCAGGAGACCATGCCTTTGGAGGCGTCCACATGGGTCACGGCGGCTCCGGCTTTGGCTGCGGCCAAGGTGGCGCCGCCGGTGTAGGCGAAAAGATTTAGTACTTTTACCGGCGGCCCGGCCTTTTTCCGTTCTTTTATAATAGAAGAAAACCAGTCCCAGTTTACGGCCTGCTCCGGGAAAAGCCCTGTGTGCTTGAAACTGAAAGGTTTCAGGCGGAAAGTAAGCTCCCGGTATCGGATGCACCATTCCTCGGGCAGCTGGAAGAATTCCCATTCGCCGCCGCCTTTGGAACTGCGGTGATAATGGCCGTTCTGCTGTTTCCAGCGCCGGTCTGTGCGCGGCGTGTCCCATATGACCTGCGGGTCGGGGCGCACCAGGATATAATCGCCCCAGCGCTCTAGCTTCTCCCCGCCGGAGGTATCTATTACTTCATAATCTTTCCATGCATCTGCTGTCCACATTGTTTTACCTTTCTGCGGCGGTTTGCCCGCGCTGCCATTCTGCCGGCCGGCAGTAGCTCTTTTATCTGTATTTATTATGCATAAAAAAATATTTTTCGCAAATAGTAAAAAGCGGCGCACTGTGCTTATTGTGCAAATAAAAAACACTGCATGACAAATAAAGAGCCAATAAGAACCTTAAAATATATATAAAATATACAAAACATGACCCACTAAAATGCACACATCTGACGAACTGACAAATATCTCCAGAAAAGCTATTGACTTTGGTTGTGCAGGTTGCTATAATCGTAACATCAAAAGAATTCAATCATTTGGATTGTTACTGCAATCGAGCGGGCAAAACCAGATCATATGAATTGACCGGAAGGTTAGTTTATATTGTTTGGTTTTTTATTTTATTATCAAAAGATTCAGCGGATGAGGAATGAAAAGTGCGTATCGAGAAGGTAATCAATAATAATATTATCCAGGCGCGGGATAATAACGGTGTGGAGCTGGTCGTCATGGGAAGGGGAATCGGATTCGGCAAAGGACCGGGAAGCGAAATTGACAGCGCCGCAGTCGAGAAGACGTTTCGGCTGGACAACATGGATGACAAGGAGCAGTTCAAGAAGTTACTGGCATCCCTGCCACTGGAACACATCAGACTGGCCAACGACATTATCTCGTACGCCAGGGAGAGCCTGAAGATCAATCTGAACCAGAACGTTTATCTGACGCTGACGGATCATATCAGTTTCGTGATCGACAGATACCGGGCAGGGATGGAATTTGATAATATACTGTCTGATGAAGTGCGGCTGTTCTACCCGGTAGAGTACTCGGTTGGCAGATATGCGCTGGAGAAGATCGAAGAGAGAACCGGCTGCCGTCTCGTGGAGGATGAGGCAGCATCCATCGCACTCCACATCATTAACGGTGAGACGAACCTGATCATGGGCAAGGCTTTTCAGATGATCAGGATGATGCGGGAGATGATGGAGATCATCGAGCGGCATATTACGATCCCCGAGGGGCGGAACTACCCGAAGGAGAAGCTGATCTCCGACTTGAAGCAGCTTGCCAACAGGCTGGTCTCGGAAGAACCCATGAGCGGGCGCAAGGACGAAGCGCTCTACAGCTTCGTACAGGACAATTACAGAGAAGAATATCAGATCATTAACGGTATCAATGATTATATAGAGGCCACATACCAGTGCAGCATGACAGAAGAAGAGAAGATTTATCTGGCATTGGACATCAAACGTATGAAGGACCTCTATGCAGGATAGAAAGTGAGGGGCGAGAATGAAACTTTTTCAGAATTTATTTGGTAAAGGCGGTATTGAGATCGCAGCGCCGGTATCGGGGAAGCTGGTAGCGATCAGCGAGGTGAACGATCCCACCTTCGGCGATGAGATCCTTGGCAAGGGCGTGGCGGTGATCCCTTCGGATAACCGGATCTGCGCGCCGGCAGACGGTACGGTCAGCACGGTATTCCCGACCGGACACGCGGCAGCCATCACCGCGGATTCGGGTGCGGAGATCCTGATCCATATCGGATTGGACACCGTGAAGCTGAACGGCAAACATTTTACGATCCATGCGAAGGAAGGCGACAAGGTGAAGAAAGGCGACCTGCTTCTGGAGGCGGATATCGAGCAGATCAAGGCGGAAGGTTATGATACGATCACGCCGGTAGTGATCTGCAATACGGATGAGTTCTCGAAATTCGAGATGGCGGCGTCAGGAGATGTGACGCAGGGCGACGTCGTTTTGACGATCGAGAAGTAGCTGTGATATTGAATGGATCCACCCAGGATCCATGAGATATAGATGCAAAAGGCATTGGTTCTATGGCTAGGGTAGAACTGAACAATAATTTTATGAGGGGGTAAAATTGTATGATGAAGTATTTACAGAAACTGGGTAAAGCTTTGATGCTTCCCGTAGCATGTCTGCCCATCTGCGGTATCCTGATGGGAATCGGATATGCATTGTGTCCTTCCACTATGCAGGGTGGTGAGGTTGTAGGTTTTGTACAGAAGCTGGGCTTCTTTCTGGTGAAAGCCGGCGGCGCGCTGGTTGACAATATGGCGCTCCTGTTTGTTATCGGTGTCGGCGTGGGAATGTCTGATGACCATGACGGTACGTCCGGTCTGGCTGCATTTGCATCATGGCTGATGATCACCAATCTGCTTTCGACAGGCGCAGTGACAACGATGATGCCTTCGATCGCAGAGAGCGCAACCAAGACACTGGCATTCGATAAGATCGGCAACCCGTTTATCGGTATTCTGGCTGGTATCATTGGCGCAACATGCTACAACAAATTTAAATCGACGAAACTGCCGGATTGGCTGTCCTTCTTCAGCGGCAAACGCTGTGTGGCGATCATTTCCGGTGTGACATCCATTGTTGTGTCGGCAGTTCTTTTGTTTGTATGGCCGGTAGTATTCGGCGCACTGATCGCTGTAGGTCAGGCAATCGTAGGAATGGGCCCGGTTGGCGCAGGTATCTATGCGTTCCTGAACAGACTGCTGATCCCGACAGGTCTGCACCATGCGTTGAACAATGTATTCTGGTTTGACACCATCGGTCTCGGCGATCTGACCCACTTCTGGGCAGGCGAGACCAGCGCAGACGTTACATGGAGTCTCGGTATGTATATGTCCGGATTCTTCCCTTGTATGATGTTCGGTATTCCTGGCGCTGCTCTGGCTATGATCCATACAGCGAAGGATAACAAGAAGAAAGTAGCAAGTGGTCTTGTTGCATCCGCAGCTGTCTGTGCATTTGTCTGCGGTGTTACAGAGCCTTTCGAATTCGGTTTCATGTTCCTGGCTCCGTTGCTGTATGTGATCTATGCGATCCTTTACGGTATCTTCACAGTAGTTGTTGCACTGCTTGGCTTCCGTGCAGGTTTCAGCTTCTCGGCAGGCGCTACGGACCTTGTGTTCTCGGCATTCCTGCCCGCAGCAGACAAGACATGGCTGATCCTTCCTCTGGGTCTTGCGGCATTTGCGATATTCTATGTTGTGTTCCGCTTCGCGATCGTTAAGTTTGACTTAAAGACACCTGGTAGAGAAGACGACGATCTGGAAGAAGAGAAGAAGGCAGTTCTGGCGAACAATGACTTTACAGAAGTGGCAGCGATCATTCTGGAAGGTCTTGGCGGCAAGGAGAACGTTGCATCTCTTGACAACTGTATTACAAGACTTCGTCTGGAGATCAAGGATAACACGAAGGTTAACGAGAAGAAGATCAAATCGGCAGGCGTTGCAGGCGTTATGAGGCCGGGCAAGACTTCCGTACAGGTTATCGTAGGTACGAAGGTACAGTTCGTTGCTGATGAAATGAAGAAGATGTTATAGGTATTATATCATTTTTCATAATACCGAAACCCCTAGCAGAACGGAGGCCTTCGGGTCTCCGTTTTTATCTTGACAACTTAAGAATTTACAGAGAGAATGATAGAGAAAACATTATAAATATGCAGTTATCGGGCAGACTTATTTCAGGAGTTGCGTGGAAGCGTCGCAGAATACAGACACATCAAAAGCGACTGTCTTTGCAGGAAGGTGTGAAGGAGGCCCGGACGGAACGTATGGAATACGCTTCAGAATGGAGGAAACATGAGGATTATCAGAGCAAAAGATTATGAAGATATGAGCAGAAAGGCGGCGGCCATCATTGCGTCGCAGGTGATCATGAAACCGGATTGTGTGCTTGGTCTGGCGACGGGTTCTTCCCCGATCGGCACATATGCCAATCTGGCAGCAGCCTATGAGAAGGGAGATCTTGACTTTTCCGGGATTACTACCGTGAATCTGGACGAGTACAAGGGACTGCCGCGGGATAATGACCAGAGTTATTACTATTTCATGAACCATCACTTCTTCAGCAAGGTTAATGTGAAGCCGGAGCGCACGTTCCTGCCGGACGGCACAGAGCCTGACAGCGACAAGGCGTGCCGTGCTTACAATGAGATCATTGCCGGCGTGGGCGGTATCGATCTGCAGCTTCTGGGCCTGGGCCACAACGGCCATATCGGTTTCAATGAGCCGGGCGATGTATTTGAGGCGGAGACACACTGCGTTGACCTGACGGAGACGACGATCAAGGCGAACCAGAGATTCTTCGCTTCCATAGACGATGTGCCGCGTCAGGCATACACGATGGGCATTAAGACGATCATGCAGGCGAAGAAGGTGCTGGTGGTGATCAGCGGCAAGGATAAGGCGGCGGCCCTCAAGGCTACCTGCTTCGGCCCGATCACCCCTCAGGTGCAGGGCTCCATCCTCCAGCTGCACAACGACGTGACGATCGTAGCGGACGAGGCTGCATTGTCAGAGATATAATAAGGAAAGGAAAATCATCATATGATCATTAAAAATGCCAGTGTATATACGGAAGATGGAATCTTTCTGGAAAAGGATATATATATAGAAGGAACCCGTTTCGTGGACTGTGCGGAGAAAGTCAGCGATAAGACGGAGATCGACGCCGGCGGATGCGTGGCGATTCCGGGCCTGACAGATATTCACTTTCACGGCTGCATGGGCCGGGATTTCTGCGACGGTACGAAAGAGGCCATCGACACGATGGCGGCCTATGAAGCATCGGTGGGCGTGACGAATATCGTACCGGCTACCATGACGCTCTCCGAGGAGATGCTGCACGGTATCTGCAGCACGGCCAGAGCCTACGCCGAAGA
Organism: Lachnospiraceae bacterium; assembly: GCA_009774655.1. Lineage (GTDB taxonomy): Bacteria > Bacillota > Clostridia > Lachnospirales > Lachnospiraceae > UBA3282. Next base: position 11,624 of record VSOD01000004.1, on the reverse strand, counting down.
AGGTGAGAAGGACGACAGAGCGCATTTCCATGGGATCAACATGGAAGGCCCTTTTATATCGCTTGCGAAGAAGGGGGCTCAGAACGGCGAATATATCCACAAACCGGACATCGCCATGTTCGACAGACTGAACGAAGCGTCCGGCAATCGTGTAAAGCTGCTTGCCATCGCGCCGGAGGAAGAGGGCGCCATGGAGCTGATCGAGCAGAGGCATGACCAGGCGGTGATGTCCATCGCACATACCTGCACCGATTATGACACGGCTGTCAGAGCTTTTGAGAAGGGCGCCAGCCATATGACGCACCTGTACAATGCCATGCATCCCTATACCCACAGGGCGCCCGGCCCGATCGGCGCGGCTGCCGATACCGGGAAAGTAGAAGTAGAGCTGATCTGTGACGGCGTGCACATTCACCCGTCCGCAGTCAGAACCACCTTCAAGATCTTCGGCGACGACCGCATCATCCTGATCAGCGACAGTATGCGCGCCACGGGACTGGAGGACGGTGATTATACCCTGGGCGGCCAGGACGTGAAGGTGACGGGCAATCTGGCCACCCTCCACGACGGCACCATCGCCGGCTCCGTGACCAACCTTTTGGACTGTATGCGCACCGCAGTGCTTAAGATGGGCATTCCGCTTACGTCCGCCGTGAAATGTGCGGCAGTCAATTCTGCGAAGTCCGTCGGCATCTATGACAACCATGGCAGCATCACGCCCGGCAAAGTGGCGGATGTGGTACTGCTTAAGAATGACGGCCTGACACTGCAGAAAGTGATTCTGGCCGGCAAACCTTTATAACAGCTGTATTATAAGGAACTCCCGTTTCCTGCAACAAGGAGACAGGAGTTCTTGATTTTTTTTCAAAAAAACACTTGCATCCGTTAAAAACATCATGTATACTAGTCAGTGCTGTGGCATGATAGCTTTGAAGCGTGAGGTTGCTGCCCGCGTGGCAGGTTTTCCGTGGAGCGAATGTCAAGTTAGGAAACTGACGACAAGTCACTGTACAGACAACAGATGTCCGGCTCATGCCGGAAACAACGTGATTAGTGTTCTTGTATGTTTTACGAAACAGGACACACACGGGAGAGTGTACAGTCACCGCTTGTCGTACTTAGAACAAAAAGTGCGAAAAGGAGGCGACTTTTTTTATGGCAAGTCAAGTAATGAGAATTACACTTAAAGCCTATGATCATCAGTTGGTTGATGCATCTGCAAAGAAAATCATCGAGACAGTAAAGAAGAACGGATCTCAGGTGAGCGGCCCTGTACCGCTTCCGACCAAGAAGGAAGTTGTGACCATCTTAAGGGCGGTCCACAAGTACAAGGATTCCAGAGAGCAGTTCGAGCAGAGGACTCATAAGAGACTCATCGACATCATCACACCTACACCCAAGACGGTGGATGCGCTGCAGAGACTGGAGATGCCCGCAGGTGTTTATATCGACATCAAGATGAAGAACAAATAAGGCCCCTACTAGAACGACCGGAAGTATGACTGGTCCGCTGTAGAATAACAGGAGGTAAAGGAAAGAATGAAAAAAGCTATTTTGGCAACAAAAGTCGGAATGACTCAAATCTTCAGCGAAGACGGAACATTGACACCCGTTACCGTGCTTCAGGCAGGCCCTTGTGCAGTGACGCAGGTTAAGACTGTAGAGAACGATGGTTACAGCGCTGTGCAGGTTGGTTTTGTAGAGAAGAAAGACAGGATTGTTAACAAAGACAAGAGCGGCAGGAAGGAAGTTGTCCACAGACACGGCGTTAACAAGGCGCTGAAAGGCCACTTCGAGAAGGCGGGCGTATCCAGCAGGAGATATGTAAGAGAACTGAAGCTGGAGAACGCAGAAGAATATACACTTGGAAGCGAGATCAAGGCGGATATCTTTGCGAACGGTGACAGAGTTGATGTGACCGCGATCTCCAAAGGTAAGGGATTCCAGGGCGCGATCAAGAGACACGGCCAGCACAGAGGTCCCATGACTCACGGTTCCAAATTCCATCGCCATCAGGGTTCCAACGGTGCATGTTCCTCCCCGAGTAAAGTGTTCAAGGGCAAGGGAATGCCGGGACATATGGGCTGCGTGAGAGTGACGGTTCAGAACCTTACAGTGGTAAGAGTTGATGCGGATAAGAACCTTATCCTTGTCAAAGGCGCTGTACCGGGCCCGAGAAAAGCCTTAGTAACTGTTAAAGAGACAACTAAGGTGAATGCGAAATAGTGACCTGAGTCACAGATGAAAGGAGGACCATTCAGATGGCAAACGTATCTGTTTATAATATGGAAGGCAAAGAAGTCGGTAAGATGGATTTGAATGATGCGGTGTTCGGTGTTGAGATCAATGAACATCTGGTACACCTGGCAGTCGTTCAGACGCTTGCTAACAAACGTCAGGGAACACAGAAAGCGAAGACTCGTTCCGAAGTATCCGGCGGCGGCAGAAAACCGTGGAGACAGAAGGGAACAGGTCATGCAAGACAGGGCTCTACAAGAGCTCCCCAGTGGAAAGGCGGCGGTGTTGTATTCGCTCCCGTTCCGAGAGACTACTCTTTCAAGATGAACAAGAAAGAGAAGCAGGCGGCTCTCAAGTCTGTTCTTACGAGCAGAGTGCAGGACAACAAGCTGATCGTCCTGGATGAGTTGAAATTAGACGAGATCAAGACAAAGAAATTTAAGCAGGTTATGGATAACCTGAAAGTGGAGAAGGCAATGGTAGTGATCGGCGAACAGGATGCAAACGTGATCCGCTCCGCAAAAAATCTGCCCACTATTTCCACTGCAGTTGCAGAGAATATCAACGTATACGATATCCTGAAAGGTGACACTCTGGTGATCACGAAGGATGCCGTAGCCAAGATCGAGGAGGTGTATGCATAATGGCAGCGATTCAGTATTATGATGTAATCCTCAAACCGGTTATCACAGAGAAGAGTATGGCTGGCATGGGCGACAAGAAATATACTTTCCTGGTTCACCCGGAAGCAAACAAGACACAGATCAAGGAAGCCGTTGAGAAGATGTTCGAGGGAACAAAAGTTGCGAAAGTCAACACCATGAATATGGACGGCAAGACGAAGAGACGCGGTATGGTCTACGGTAAGACGGCCAAGACCAAGAAGGCTATCGTGCAGCTGACACAGGACAGCAAAGAGATCGAGATCTTCACAGGTCTGTAAGAGGACATAATATCTGGGAGAATCACAGGTGGTTCTTCCGGGGCTGTGAAGCAGAAGATAATGTATGCGGGCCGGGGATACACGGCCTCGCGCAAAAATCTGATAAGAAAAGGAGATAAGATCATGGGAATCAAGACATACAACCCATATACACCTTCCAGACGTAACATGACTGGCTCTGACTTTTCCGAGATTACGAAGAGCACACCTGAGAAAGCGCTCTGCACTTCCTTAAAGAAGAATGCGGGACGTAACAACCAGGGTAAGATCACAGTCAGACATCATGGCGGCGGAAGCAGAAGATTATACAGAAACATCGACTTCAGGAGGACGAAGGACGGCATCCCGGCTAAAGTGATCGGTATCGAGTACGATCCCAACAGAACGGCCAACATCGCACTCATCTGCTATGAGGACGGTGAGAAGGCATATATCCTTGCACCGGAAGGCCTGACAGACGGCATGAAGGTTATGAACGGTCCCGAGGCGGAGATCAGGGTAGGTAACTGCCTGCCGTTATCCGAGATTCCGGTAGGTACACTGGTTCACAATATTGAGTTATATCCCGGCAAGGGCGGACAGATGGTTCGTTCCGCTGGTAACAGCGCACAGCTCATGGCGAAGGAAGGTAAGTATGCGACACTGAGATTACCTTCCGGCGAGATGAGAATGGTTCCGATCGTATGCCGCGCTACTGTAGGTACAGTCGGCAATGTAGATCACAACCTGATCAAGATTGGTAAGGCAGGACGTAAGCGCCATATGGGTATCCGTCCGACAGTCCGCGGTTCCGTTATGAACCCGAACGACCATCCGCACGGCGGTGGTGAAGGACGTGCGCCGATCGGCCGTCCCGGCCCGAGCACACCCTGGGGCAAACCTGCACTCGGCTTGAAGACACGTAAGAAGAAGAAAGCGTCCAACAAGCTGATCGTGAGAAGAAGAGACGGTAGATCAATCAAATAATAAACAGGAGGAAAGATCATGGCTAGATCACTGAAAAAAGGACCATTTGCAGATGCGAGCTTACTGAAGAAAGTAGACGCACTTAATGCGTCGGGACAGAAGCAGGTTATTAAGACCTGGTCCCGCCGTTCTACTATTTTTCCTTCCTTCGTAGGACATACATTCGCAGTTCATGACGGAAGAAAGCACGTACCGGTATATGTTACAGAGGATATGGTTGGACACAAGCTCGGTGAGTTCGTGGCGACCAGAACTTATAGAGGACATGATAAGGACGAGAGAAAGTCCAAAGTTCGCTAATTTGAAAGGAGGTTTTCATCTATGGCTAAAGGACATAGATCCCAGATAAAAAGAGAAAGAAATGCGAACAAAGATACAAGACCTTCAGCTAAGCTGTCTTATGCAAGAGTGTCTGTACAGAAGGCGTGTTTCGTATTGGATGCCATCAGAGGCAAGGATGTGACAACAGCCCTTGCGGTTCTGGAGTACAATCCAAGATATGCATCGAGTATCATTAAGAAGCTGCTTGAGTCCGCGATCGCGAATGCGGAGAACAACAACGGCATGAATGTGGAGAATCTTTACATCGCAGAGTGTTATGCGAATAAGGGACCGACCATGAAGAGAATACAACCGAGAGCACAGGGCAGGGCTTACAGGATCGAGAAGAGAATGAGCCACATTACGATCGTGCTTGATGAAAGATAGGATCATATAGGAAGGAGAACAACATGGGACAGAAAGTTAATCCACACGGCTTAAGAGTCGGTGTTATTAAAGATTGGGATTCCAAATGGTATGCTGATGCAGAGTTTTCCGATTTTCTTGTAGAAGACTACAACATCAGAACCTTTTTAAAGAAAAAATTATACAACGCCGGTATTTCCAAGATCGAGATCGAGAGAGCGTCTGACAGAGTGAAGGTTATCATCTACACCGCAAAGCCGGGCGTTGTGATCGGTAAGGGCGGCGCAGAGATCGAAGTGACCAAGAAGGAACTTTCCAAGCTGACGGATAAGAAAGTTCTTGTAGATATCAAAGAGATCAAGAGACCTGACAGAGATGCACAGCTTGTTGCAGAGAATATCGCACAGCAGCTGGAGAACCGTATATCTTTCAGACGTGCCATGAAGTCCTGCATGGGCAGAACCATGAAGGCGGGCGCAATGGGTATCAAGGCAGCCGTAGCCGGACGTCTGGGCGGCGCGGATATCGCACGTACAGAGTTCTACAGCGAGGGAACCATCCCGCTGCAGACGCTGAGAGCAGATATTGACTATGGATTTGCAGAGGCAGACACCACTTACGGTAAGCTCGGTGTCAAAGTATGGATTTACAAAGGCGAGGTACTTCCTACAAAATCTAACGCGGAAGGGAGCGATAAATAATGTTAATGCCTAAAAGAGTGAAACGTCGTAAACAGTTCCGTGGATCTATGAGCGGTAAAGCTTCCCGCGGTAATACGATCACATATGGTGAATACGGTATTGTGGCAATGGAGCCGTGCTGGATCAAATCGAACCAGATCGAGGCAGCCCGTATCGCCATGACACGTTATATCAAGCGTGGCGGTAAAGTTTGGATCAAGATTTTCCCTGACAAACCTGTAACAGCAAAACCGGCAGAAACACGTATGGGTTCCGGTAAGGGTACCCTGGAATACTGGGTAGCGGTTGTTAAGCCCGGGCGCGTAATGTTCGAAATCGCAGGAGTATCTGAAGAGGTGGCGAAAGAAGCGTTACGTCTGGCAACACATAAGCTTCCATGCAAATGTAAAATTGTTTCTAAAGCAGACTTGGAAGGCGGTGTATCTAATGAAAACTAATAAGTTTGTAGAAGATTTAAATAAGAAGTCAGATGCAGAATTAGCGCAGGCGCTGGTTGATGCTAAGAAAGAACTTTTCAATCTGAGATTCCAGAACGCGACGAATCAGCTGGACAACACGGCAAGGATCAAGGATGTCAGAAGGAATATTGCCAGAATTCAGACAGTGATCACGCAGAAGGCAAAAGTAAACTAAGAAGCAATTGATTTCAGCTTGCTGAAATCATAGGAAAGGAGATTCGATCGTGGAGAGAAATTTACGGAAAACCCGTACCGGTAAAGTAACCAGCAATAAGATGGACAAGACAGTTGTTGTGGCAATCGAAAACCATGTTAAACATCCGCTCTACAATAAGATTGTAAAGAAGACATATAAGCTGAAAGCGCATGACGAGAACAATGAGTGCAACATCGGCGATACAGTTAAAGTAATGGAGACCAGACCTTTATCCAAGGATAAGAGATGGAGACTTGTGGAGATCGTTGAGAGAGCGAAGTAAGAAACGAAAAGATCCGGCAGATCAATGATCTTGTGACAAATATGGAAAGAAGGAGAAATTAGCATGATTCAACAGGAAAGCAGACTTAAGGTCGCTGACAACACCGGTGCGAAAGAAATCCTGTGCATCAGAGTTGTGGGCGGTTCTACAAGAAGATATGCGCGTATTGGTGATGTGATCGTTGCTACGGTCAAAGATGCAACACCAGGCGGCGTTGTAAAAAAAGGCGATGTTGTGAAAGCCGTAGTTGTCCGCAGTGTCAAGGGCGCTCGCCGCAAGGACGGTTCTTATATCAGATTTGACGAAAATGCTGCTGTTATCATCAAGGAGGATAAGACTCCGAGAGGAACCCGTATTTTCGGGCCAGTAGCCAGAGAGCTTCGTGATAAACAGTTTATGAAAATTGTTTCACTGGCTCCGGAAGTATTATAGGAGGTGCCGGTATGTCAACATTTAAGATTAAGAAGGGTGATACCGTGAAGGTGATCGCCGGTAAAGATAAGGACAAAGAAGGCAAGGTAATTTCCGTTGACAGAAAGAACGGAAAGGTTCTGGTAGAAGGCGTTAACATGATCACAAAGCATGAGAAGCCCTCTGCTGCAAATCAGAACGGCGGTATCGTTCAGAAGGAAGCACCTATTGACGCTTCCAACGTAATGTATGTTCACAAGGGTAAGGCGACAAGGATCGGCTTTAAGTACGAGAACGACAAGAAGGTACGTTTCGCCAAGTCCACAGGCGACATCATTGACTGATTCTAAGAAAGGAGGTCTAAAACGTTGAGTAGTAGACTGAAAGAAATTTATAAAAACGAGATCGTAGATGCTATGGTCAAAAAGTTTGGATATAAAAATGTTATGGAAGTTCCGAAGCTTGACAAGATCGTGGTCAACATGGGCGTTGGCGAAGCGAAAGAGAATGCCAAAGTCCTGGAGATGGCTGTCGGTGATATGGAGACGATCACCGGACAGAAAGCTGTCGTTACCAAGGCGAAGAAGTCCGTTGCCAACTTCAAGATCAGAGAAGGACAGTCCATCGGCTGCAAGACCACACTGCGCGGCGACAAGATGTACGAATTCCTGGATCGTCTTGTGAACCTTGCACTTCCCCGTGTGCGTGACTTCAGAGGTGTTAACCCGAATTCCTTTGACGGAAGAGGCAATTATGCGCTTGGTATCAAAGAGCAGATCATCTTCCCGGAGATCGAGTACGATAAGATCGATAAGGTAAGAGGTATGGACGTTATCTTTGTTACCACCGCTAAGACAGACGAGGAAGCCCGTGAGTTGTTGAGATTGTTTAATATGCCATTTGCTAAATAGAAGGAGGTAAATTCATGGCTAAGACAGCAATGAAGATCAAACAGCAGCGCAAACCGAAATTCTCCACCAGAGAATATAACCGTTGCAAAATTTGTGGTCGTCCACATGCTTATTTAAGAAAATACGGAATTTGCAGAATTTGCTTCCGTGAGTTAGCATACAAGGGACAGATTCCCGGCGTGAAAAAAGCAAGCTGGTAGACAACGCGGATCATTGATATAAGGAGGAAAAATCATGACAATGAGCGATCCTATTGCAGATATGCTTACAAGAATCCGTAACGCAAATACTGCAAAACATGATACAGTAGATGTACCCTCATCCAGGATGAAGCTGGCGATTGCGCAGATTCTTCTGGACGAAGGATATATAAGGAAGTTCGATTTGATCGACAACGGAAGCTTCAAGACAATCCATATCACTCTTAAATACGGCGAGGACAAGAACGATAAGATCATTTCCGGTATCAAGAGAATCTCCAAGCCCGGTCTTCGTGTGTATGCCGGCAAGGAAGAACTGCCCAGAGTACTCGGCGGACTCGGCATTGCGATCATCTCCACGAATCAGGGTGTCGTAACCGATAAGAAGGCAAGAGAGCTGCAGGTAGGCGGCGAAGTATTGGCGTTTGTCTGGTAAGAGAACAAACAGAATTGTAAATATAAACGGTTTTTCATATAACAAAACAGGAGGTACGGGCATGTCACGTATAGGAAGAATGCCAATCGCGATTCCCGCAGGTGTGACTGTGGAAGTTGCAGAAAATAATAAAGTGACTGTAAAAGGTCCCAAGGGAACACTTGAGAGAGTGCTTCCTTCAGAGATGGAGATCAAGGTGGAAGGCGATCAGATCGTAGTTTCCAGACCTAACGATCTGAAGAAGATGAGATCTTTCCATGGTCTGACAAGAACACTGATCAATAACATGGTGGTGGGCGTTACGGCAGGCTATGAGAAGAAGCTGGAAGTAAACGGTGTCGGCTACAGGGCTTCGAAGTCCGGCAGGACACTGACACTGAACCTGGGATATTCTCATCCGGTAGAGATGACGGATCCCGACGGGATAGAGACTGTCATGGAAGGACAGAATGTGATCATCGTCAAAGGTATTGATAAAGAGAAAGTCGGTCAGTTTGCGGCTGAGATCAGAGACAAGAGAAGACCGGAGCCTTACAAGGGTAAAGGTATCAAATATGCGGATGAGACGATCAGACGTAAAGTTGGTAAGACTGGTAAGAAATAATCGAAAGGAGCATGGGTAAAAATGGTTAAGAAAGAATCAAGACAAGAAGTTCGTGTAAAAAAACACAACAGAATCCGTAACCGTTTCAGCGGCACGGCCGAGAGACCTCGTCTGTCTGTGTTCAGAAGCAATAATCATATGTATGCTCAGATTATTGACGATACAGTTGGAAATACTTTGGTTTCAGCATGTACTCTTGAGAAGGACGTCAAGGCTGAACTGGAAAAGACCAATAACGTTGATGCAGCGGCATATTTGGGAACAGTAATCGCTAAGAGAGCAATTGAGAAAGGCATTAAGACGGTTGTCTTTGACAGAGGCGGCTTTATATACCAGGGTAAGATTGCAGCATTAGCTGATGCGGCCAGAGAAGCTGGCTTAGAATTCTAGGAAGGGGGAAGACGATCACATGAGACGTACAATCATAGATATAAGTCAGTTAGAATTGACTGAAAAAGTAGTAACGATCAAACGTGTTACAAAAGTTGTTAAAGGCGGTCGTAACATGCGTTTCACGGCACTGGTGGTAGTCGGTGACGGCAACGGCCATGTCGGCGCGGGCCTGGGCAAGGCAACTGAAATCCCTGAGGCAATTCGCAAAGGCAAGGAAGATGCGATCAAGAATCTGGTTCCGGTCGCACTGGATGAGAAGAACAGTATCACACATGATTTCATCGGAAAATTCGGTTCCGCTTCTGTTCTTTTGAAGAGAGCTCCGGAAGGTACCGGTATCATCGCAGGCGGTCCTGCACGTGTCGTTTGTGAGCTTGCAGGTATCAAGAATATCCGTACAAAATCTTTGGGTTCCAATAACAAACAGAACGTTGTACTTGCTACAATTGCAGGCTTAAGCCAGTTGAAGACTCCTGAAGAAGTGGCTAAGAACCGCGGCAAGGCTGTGGAAGAAGTACGCGCATAAGTCACACGGGCGGTCAGAAGATTTAGGAGGAAGAAAAGATGGCAGCAAATAAGGAAACAGATAAGAAGTTAAAAATTACTCTGATCAGATCCACCATTGGTCAGGTGCCCAAGAACAGGGCAACGGCAACGGCTATGGGACTCCGGAAGATCAATCAGTCGGTGGTACTGCCTGATAATGCGGCGACCAGAGGCCAGATCCAGAGAGTAAGACATATGGTAAAAGTTGAAGAAGTATAGATAAAGGAGGTGTCACAATGGAATTATCAAATTTAAGACCCGCAGCCGGGTCAGTGCATAGTGATAATTTTAGAAGAGGCCGTGGACATGGTTCAGGCAACGGCAAGACGGCCGGCAAGGGACACAAAGGCCAGAAGGCACGTTCCGGAGCACCGAGACCGGGCTTCGAAGGCGGACAGATGCCATTATACAGACGTATCCCCAAGAGAGGTTTCAAGTGCAGAAACTCCAAGGAGATCGTTGCAATTAATTTAGGCGCATTGGAAGTATTTGACAACGGCGCAACCGTCGATGTCGATGCATTGATCGAGAAGGGGATCGTTAAGCATCCTCGTGATGGTGTTAAGATTCTTGGAAACGGAGAACTTACTAAGAAGCTCGACGTGAAGGTAGGTGCCTTCAGTGCATCGGCCAAAGAGAAGATCGAGGCACTTGGTGGAACAGCAGAGGTGATTTAATGTTTAAAACCCTAAAGAATGCGTTAAAAATCAAGGAGATCAGAAAAAAGCTCCTGTTCACGTTCCTGATGCTGGTTGTGATCCGTTTCGGATCACAGCTCCCGGCTCCGGGCATTAACACCGGTTTCTTTGCGAACTGGTTTGAGCAGCAGATGCAGTCAGGGGATGCTTTCAATTTCTTTGATGCTTTTACGGGCGGATCGTTCATGCGTATGTCCATCCTGGCATTGAATATCACACCCTATATCACGTCATCGATCATCATGCAGCTTATGACGATCGCGATTCCGAAACTGGAAGAGATGCAGCGTGAGGGTGCTGACGGCAGGAAGAAGATCGCATCTATCACCAGATATGTCACGGTAGCGCTGGCGCTGATCGAATCAAGCGCCATGGCGATCGGTTTCGGACGGCAGGGACTTCTCCAGACTTACAATGTGTTCAGCGTGATCACGGTGATCGCGGCGCTGACGGCGGGAAGTGCTTTCCTGATGTGGATCGGTGAGCGTATTACGGAAAACGGGGTCGGCAACGGTATCTCTATCGTACTGACGATCAATATTCTGTCACGCGTCCCGCAGGATATCGCGCTGCTCTTCCAGAAATTTGTGATCGGCAGGTCGATCGCCAAGGGTGTTGTGGCAGCGATCATCATCATCGCGGTCATTCTGCTGATGGTGGTACTTGTCATCATTCTGAATGACGGTGTGCGCAGGATTCCTGTGCAGTATGCCAAGAAGGTACAGGGCAGGAAAATGGTTGGCGGCCAGACCACCAATCTTCCGTTGAAGGTGAATACAGCAGGCGTTATCCCGGTCATTTTTGCATCATCTCTGATGCAGATCCCGAGTATCGCGGTTTCTCTGTTTAACATCAACAGTTCGGGATTCTGGTCTCATTTTCTGATGGGAGTGAACTCCAATTACTGGTGTGACCCGCAGCGTCCGGTATATTCCATCGGTATGGTTGTATAT
>VSOD01000399.1 GCA_009774655.1 Lachnospiraceae bacterium | reverse complement strand
GATGGACTCCCTGCAGGCGGAACTTGACAGGACGGGCGTTACCATGGAGACAGTACAGAGCAGATACCAGATAAAAGAGCCGGGAATGATGAACGAGGAACTCTATGGCAGGGTGATGTCCGCGCTGAAACGGACGAAGTCAACGGAAGCGGCATAAGTCCTGATGACAGGAGAATGGAGGAAGGATGACCTATGATGAGTTTTGAGAAATTTACAGAGGATGTATTAAAAGAAATCTATATGAAGATGGGTGACACATATCAGATCAGGAAACGTGACATGGTCAAAAACAATGATGTGAAGCTGACTGGAATCGAGGTCATAAAAGAAGAAGCAAATATCGGACCATGTGTATATCTGGATGAGTTTTACAGGAAATATGAATCTGATGGGATGAAATTCGATGAGATCGTGGATGAGGTATACAGGCTCATCCTGAAACATGCGGAGGATACGCCGGATTTCGATATATCAGGATTCCGGGAATGGGAAACTATCCGCGGGGATATTTATCCGAAACTTGTTAATGCCAAGCAGAATAAGGAACTGCTTGAAAAGATACCGCACAGGGCTTTTATGGATCTGGCGGTGGTCTATTATGCTGCGGTAAGAGACCATGCACGGAAGAATATCGGGACGATCCTTATTTATAACGGACATATGGAAATGTGGGGACAGGAAGAAGAAAACCTCTACCAGACGGCTATGATGAATATGTGCGCTGACGGTGAAGCGGATTTTACCGATATCAGAACTATTGCAGAATGTATAATGGGTATTAGCTTCCCGGAAAAAGACGGTAATGATTCACGGGATACGGATATGTATGTCTTGACGAATCAATGCAGACGGTTTGGGGCAGCGGAGATTCTTGATAAGAAGACCCTGCGGATGGTTGCAGATCAGGTAGGAGACGGGTTTATCGTATTGCCAAGTTCTGTGCATGAGACAATCGTGCTGCCGTCAAAGGAAGAAGCAGAATATGGGAGGCTGGCTGATATGGTGCAGGCAGTCAATGATACGATGGTAGAAGCGGAAGAACGTTTATCCAATCATGTGTATGTGTACAGCAGGGATGAGGAGATGTTGAAGATTGTTGCCTGATGACGTATAATTGCGGTTAGACATGAGAAAGATAAACAGGCGGCAAGATAGATACGGCATCATGTGGCGCGAAGGAATCTCATTGTAAGAATGGTTGTTTTGTGCTACCATAAACACATAAGAAAGTCTGTGTACGAAGAAAGGAAGACTGTGATATGACTCTGATGAAGGAAAAAGCGGTTGAGATGATACGCCGTATGCCGGAAGACAATATGACGTATGTAATCAATATCTTACAAAATCTGGAAGCAATGTCCATAGACAGAAACGAAGATAAAGAAAGAGCCCAAAATGCGCTTGCGGAAATCCTGAGTATGGAGAAGCGGTTGCCGGATGACTTTGATCCTAAAAAGGAACTAGAGGAAGCGAGGGCAGAAAAGTATGAAAATCTTGGTTGATACAAATATCATACTGGATGTCCTGTTAAAGAGGGAGCCGCATAAAAAAGCTGCACAGATCATTATGACAAAGTGTGCGAGCAGGGAGATCACAGGATATCTGGCGGCACACAGCATCCCAAATATATTTTATGTGCTGCGCAAAGACTATTCTCAGGAAGAGAGACGGAAGTTTATCAGAAATCTCTGTGAGATATTTCGGATATCAGACCTGAACGCAGAAAAGATTATTTCGGCTATTGATAATGAGCAGTTTTTGGACTTTGAGGATTGCCTACAGGAAGAGTGTGCAGTAGCGGAAACTGTGGATTACATTGTTACGCGGAATCCGGCTGATTTTAAGCAGTCGAGAGTCCAAGTGGTCGAGCCGGAAGATTTTGTGAAATTACTATGAGATGAGTTAGGAAGAAAGTAAAATAAAAGGCATGAGGAGCAGGAAGTCTTATCAGAGATAGGATTACCTGCTCTTTTTATGTACAAGTTCATGGGACGCTATTATATTATGAAGGAACTCAGTATATGAGTATGAAATGAATACGAATGAGAAGGGGTGAACAGGATGAAGAAAAAGGAACTGTTGGAGATTATTGCACAGCATCGGACGGTTAAGGCACTGGATGATATTTTGAAAGAAGATCAGGATTATCAGGAAGCATTGACACAGCAACAGGATTCTTTTGATCTGTTGGATGAAATGGGGCTTACGGCAGAGCAGAAAATTGTGATTGATCAGGCAATAGCGGCAAACAACCATTGTGGTGCAGTTTATGGCTCGGTTGCCTATCGTTTCGGGATGGAGGATGGCGTCAGGCTCCGTGTGGAAATGGAAAAGATTATATGCTCGTAGCAGTAATACATCCATAATATCCCATATGGAAATTAACGTTTGTGCAGATCAAACATGTTGTAAATATGAGAGCATATGCAAACAATTTGTTGCAAATTTTACACTTTTGAAGAAATACAGATATAAATGTTGCATATCCGTTATATTTAATGGCAAATATGCAACGTTTATCTGTATTGATCGTTTTTTTTAATTGCCCAATGAATAGGAGTGGGTATTATATTGGGCTACGAAATATTTCGTAATCGTTATAATTCTCATGTTGTACTGCTGCGTAATAATTTGCTTTCATATTTTGATCTGAGTGATCAAAATTTGATTCGGAAAGTTGGTCAAGATAGCTTCTTAAGAAATTGGGGATATATTCAATATGCCATTCTCTGGGAATTGTAACAGGATTGATATTGAGGTTTTCTAATTCTTTCAGAGTCCTCGTAAATGTACCTATCTTTTCGATTGGACAGGATTCTTTTGCTTTAGCCAGACTGCGGCACCGACTGACATCTTTCAGTGCATTGATCAAGTGCTGTTCTTTTTGGCTGTTGAAGCCTTTAGATTTTATAATTTGTATGGCTGTAGATAAGGTATACCAGTCACCCTTTCCGATCACTTTTTTGTAATAATCGCTGACGATTGTAGTGCATATTATAGGATCAAGAAGGCTTTTGTATTTATTTATACTTCGATCGCCTGCTTCTTTTGCTTTTTGGGACATGGAAAATATTTTGTGGTATTTGCATTGAACCTCAAAGCGGTAAATATTCCGGGAAGCATCAATTGTTTCCTGATCGATTGGAGAGCGTTTTTTTTTAACCCTTTCTTCGGATTTATTTAGTAATTGCAAGTATTTACTGTAACAATTGATATTAACAGATTTACTTTTCAGGTAGAAACTTTCGGGTCTGCTTTTCATTCTGTGAGCGGTGTCATCATATTTCATCCATTCTTCGTAATGGGGAGGAATATTGCTTCTCTTGATAAGATTCATGAATCGCATGGGAGTACATTCGGGAATGAATTCATCAAGAGAAATATTAACACAATAGTCTATCCGGCTTATGCGATAATTAGAAAAGCTATGCAGCAGTGGGGATATTTCTTGTGATATTTTGTTAAAATTAGCTGCAGCAAGATCAATATCATTATAAGTAGCTGCTGTCAGATAATCTTTGATGCCAGCTAGGATTTTGGGATTTATAGTTGCTTCAATTATGTAATCAAAATAATCATTGGACCATTCAGATTTGCGAATGCACCAATTGATACCTCTGTCTCCATCTCCGTAGCGTTCTCTGTCTTTGAACTCAATAGTGACTTTTGGAGGCAAAAAGCTTGAGGGGTAATAGATAATAGGTTTACCATTCTTGAATCTATACATCTCAATATCTCCTGTTTTTTCTCTGTATGTAAGAAAATCTGCAATTAGTTGCCAGACTTCATCATACAATAGAGATAATGTTAAGGTTATGGTATGAAAGCCCAAAGACGATTGTAACATTTATAACACACTCCTTCATATGTATTTTTTGATTTATAAAGCATCTGCAGATACTCATGTATACAAATTGATTTATGATATCCTGCATTGTTACTATACAGATACTATTGTGATCATGTATCATCAGTTGTATATTGCTTTTCATATATAAATATTAAGTAGTATATGATATTGAATAATAATACGCTATTTATGTATAAAGATAATCATAATGATATTAGATCTATAGTATGTATAAAAT
>VSOD01000398.1 GCA_009774655.1 Lachnospiraceae bacterium | reverse complement strand
AGAACAAGGACGCATGGTATCAAAAATTGAATCCTGATCAAAACGCTAATTCCCATACGCGTTATCAGAGCTGGGACAATTTAAGATACTGGTTTCGGGCGGTGGAAAAATTTCTTCCATGGTTTCATAAAATTTATTTCTTAACTTATGGTCATGTACCGGATTTTTTAAGAATAGACGATGCCCGATTATGTGTGGTCAGGCATGAAGATTTTATTCCTACTAAGTTTCTCCCGACTTTTCAGATAAATGCCATTGAGATGAATCTTCATCGGATTTCGGGATTGAGCGAAAATATTCTGTATTTTAACGACGATTCCTTTCTGTTGGACTACGTAGAGGAGGACTATTATTTTCGAAATGATACAGTATGTGATGAAGCGATAGAGACGCCAATTATACCGACGCTTTCAAACAATATTGCGCAATACACATGGAACATGCGTGCCTTAGATATTTCTATTATAAACAGGCATTTTTCGAAAAGGGGGGTACAGGAAGCAAATTATGATAAATGGTTTTCCGAATCTTATGGGGAACTGATTGAAAGGAACCGCTCTCTTGCTTATTGGGATTACTTTGTGGGATTTCGCGATCCGCATCTACCCAGTGCACTAAAAAAGGCGACATTTGAAAAGGTCTGGAATGCAGAGCCTGAGATTTTGAAAGAAACATGCATGGCTAAATTTAGGAATTTTTCATGCGTGAATTACTGGCTTGCAAGATATTGGCAGCTTTGTGAAGGTGATTTTATCCCCCGGAGAACGCTTGGAAAATCTTATGTGGTAACACTTGAAAATTATAAGGAAATCGCTGACATTATCAGTGCGCAGGCTCAGCCTGTGATATGCCTGAATGAGGATTGCTCCGCAGAAGAATTTGTACAGATTAAGGATGAGATTAATTCTGCATTTGACAGGCTGCTTCCTGATAAATCATCTTTTGAAAAATAGAGAAGAGCATAGCAGTGAACAGGAGATAATGATATGCAATTAAGGACAGGCTCCTTTACCGCGATGGCGGCGGATATTATAAAAGCGGACAATAAAATAGTCATTTTTGGAGCTGGGGTGATTGGGAGTGTCATTACGCCTGAAATTTTGATGGTAAACGGCATTGATTCTCGCGTGGAATATTATATTGACAATGATCGTACGAGATGGGAAACTGATATGGAAATAGGCGACAGAACAGTAAAAATATACAGCCCTGACCGATTAAAAGTCTCACAATGGAATACGGTGGTCTTAATAGCCATGAGTCGATATTATGATGCTTATGAGCAATTGCTATCTATGAAATGTACCAAAGAAATGTCCTGCTATATCATTCCAGTGTTGTGTATCAGAAATTTTTGTGGGAATATGGAAAAAGGAATTTTAAAATTGACGAACGATCCTGTAATTCCCAAGGTACTGCATTATATGTGGCTAGGCGGGAAGCCGATTCCCAAGAAGTTAGAAAAGTGCATTGAAAGCTGGAAAGTGTTTTGCCCAGAGTATGAAATTGTTCGGTGGGACGAAACGAATTATGACGTACATAAAAATGTTTTTATGGCAGAAGCATACGATAATGGAAGATATGGATTTGTACCGGATTTTGCAAGGCTGGATATTTTGTACCAGTATGGCGGTATTTATATGGATACAGATGTTGAAGTGGTACGTGGATTGGACAGACTGCTGTATCAAAAAGCGTTTTGCGGAGTTGAAAAATGGCAAGTCCTTAATTTTGGCGGATGCTGCGGTGCGGTGAAAGGACATGTGGGATTAGAGCCCTTTCTGGAACGATGGAGCAGAAGAAGGATCTTAAGAGAGGATGGAACTTTGGACAGCCTTTCCAGCGGGCTGATTGATACGCAAATTGCATTAAAAGCCGGATATCAGATAAACGGTGAAAACCAAAATGTTTTGGGAATCAATATTTATACATACGATTATTTTCATCCATATGACTATATGTCCGGCATGATGCATAAAACCAGTCGCACATTTTCCATCCATCATTTCAATGGAGGATGGCTGGATGAAAATGCCTGCGCAAATAACAGGAGAACAGCACAATTGTATGAGGAACTGGTCAGTCGGGCGATAACTGTGCAGGAAGGAGGGTAAAACATAAATTTTTATTTTGCTGAATGAATCGAATTATCCCAATATGAATTTGCTGTGGCAAGCCAGATGAGCATATTCATATTGGGATTTTTATATATAAACAAAATTGGAAACCTAATTCTAAAACTCGCACTATAATGGGTAAAATGTTAAATGAATTAAAAAAATACGTGAAAGATGGGAAATGGAAAATAAAGTGCAAAAATTAATTGAAAGACCTCAATATTTGGAGCAGCTGATTGCATTTGAAGACACCCAGACTATTAAAGTAGTGACAGGGATAAGACGTTGCGGTAAATCTACCCTGTTTGATTTGTACTGTGATTATTTGAAAGCGAATGGCGTGAACGAGGAACAGATGATCCGTTTCAATTCGGAAGAACCTGATCTGGGTGATATAGATGATGACAAAAAATATCATAAAATTACAGAGATGCTTTCCGCAGAGGAAATGAATTATATTTTTATTGATGAAGTACAGAATGTGCCATAGTTTCAAAGTCGGTTAACGGGCCGTTTATTAAAAAGAACTGCGATGTATTATATATTGCTGGGTCCAATGCATACCTCCTGTCGGGGGAACTGGCGACGCTGCTGTTCGGAAGATATGTGGGAATTAAAATGCTGCCACTTTCCTACCGGGAATATGTTTCCACATATTCGGAAAGAAAATTTCTGATGCAGACGTATTAGAAAATGTAATCAGCTATGTGCTTTACTGCGCCAAAAGATATGACGTAAAGGGAAAACAGCTTTTGGTTACGGGGAGTAAATATTACCTATCCGATATAGGGCTGCGGTATTATCTGCTTAGAACAAAACGGGCGGACCAGGATCATATTCTTGAGAGCGTGGTATATTTGGAACTTCTGCGAAGAGGATATGAGGTTTATGCAGGAAAGGCTGACCGTGTAGAGGTGGACTTTATTGCAATTAATGAGGAGGGTGTGACTTACTATCAGGTCGCGTGGACCCTTATGGGCGAAGGGAATGATCCAGAGGGAAAAAGTGTATTGGAACGGGAATTATACTCTTTGGAGCGGATTCACGGTCATAATTCGAAGTATCTTTTGACAATGGATTTTACTCCCTTTACATCGCATAACGGGATTAAACAGATAAATGTGCTGGACTGGCTGCTGGGGTAGTCAAATATTTAAAAAAATCTATTGGAAGCCGCGCCCTGTCATGTTAAACTTAGAACATAACGGGTGCGGCTGTTTTTATGCTGAGAAGGTGCAGGAGCCGTCCCGTCAATTGTGTGCAGCTTCAAAAGCGGACTGCAGAATGGAGGATAGCATGACAGCAGAAAAAATCAAAGAGATCGTTTCACAGATGACGCTGGAGGAAAAAGCATCCATGTGTTCAGGTGCGGATTTCTGGCACACCGAGGCGGTGGAGCGGTTGGGGATTCCCGCCAGCATGGTGTCGGATGGACCGCACGGTCTGCGCAAACAGGATCAGGAGGGAGACCACTTAGGGGTCAACGACAGTATCAAGGCGGTTTGTTTCCCTGCAGGATGCGGTACGGCGGCTTCTTTTAACAGGGAGCTGATCCGGCAGATGGGGGAGACATTGGGAGAAGAGTGTCAGGCGGAGGGCGTGAGCGTGATCCTCGGTCCGGCGGTGAATATTAAGAGATCCCCTCTTTGTGGGCGCAATTTTGAATATTATTCCGAGGACCCGCTTGTGGCGAGCGAGATGGCGGGTGCGCTGATCCACGGTGTACAGAGTAAAAATGTGGGAACGAGCATCAAGCATTTTCTGGGGAACAACCAGGAGACTCGAAGGATGACGTCCGATTCGCAGATCGGACCGAGATCACTGCATGAGATCTATCTGGCGGCTTTCGAGGGAGCGGTGAAAAAGGAAAAACCCTGGACAGTGATGTGTTCCTACAATAAAATTAACGGCACTTATGCGGCGGAGAACCACAAATATCTGACAGAGGTGCTTCGTGACGAGTGGGGATTTGACGGCTATGTGATGAGTGACTGGGGTG